>JBFKDP010000138.1:0-9758 GCA_041619575.1 Litorivivens sp. | reverse complement strand
TTTTCCCACGCGCCACCAATGTCGTGGTAGATCATATCCATCAATTGCTTGATTTCGGCGTAATGATCCATCGACAGGTTGCAGATTTCTAGCTGGGGTGATTCGTTTGTCATTCAGGGCCTTGTCGGTTTCAGGTGTCAGTAAGGCGCAGTATGCCCTATTCGACCAGGTGGGCCGAAAGACTTTTGCGAATCGGCGCAGGAATGTCGGCCTTGGTCTGCTGTCGATAGTCAAAATAGATCATCACCACCTCCCCACGGGCAACCACCTGCCCATTCTGATGAGCTTCGTGAACAACGACAAAGGAACTATTACCAATACGACTCACCCAGGTCTCGATATCCACCGGTGCGGTCATGTATATCTGGGCGCGATAGTCCACGCTGATATTCTTCAGGATCAGGTTCCAGGTATCGAGCGACAGCTCCGGGTTGAACAGCCGGAATAAGGGCGTTCGCGCCTGTTCAAACCAGACTGGCAAAAAGGTGTGGCTAATATGGCCGAGCGCGTCGGTTTCGCTAAACCGCGGCTCGATACGGTAACTTAAGGCTTGCATATCACTCCAATACTACATCACTACAAATTTTCTTCGGCAAAGGCCGCCAGGCGCGAACGCTCAATGCCATTGACGTGCATGATGCCAGCATGCGGGAAGTGCTTACTCTTTTCGACCAAATAGGTCAACCCCGAGGTCAAGGGTGAGATGTACTTGTTGTCGATCTGGGCGAGGTTACCCAACACCACAATTTTGGAATTACCGCCCACGCGAGTAATGATGGATTTCAACTGGAATTGAGTCAGACCCTGAGCCTCGTCGATAACGATATAGGCATTATTGAAAGAGCGCCCACGCATAAAATTCAACGATTTAAATTGAATATTGGCTTTGTCTTTAACGTATTCAATGCTGCTAAAGGGCGACTCATCATTGCCGTGCAGCACTTCGAGGTTGTCATCAAACGCGGCTAACCAGGGTGCCATTTTCTCTTCTTCGGTGCCCGGTAGAAAACCAATATCTTCGGCTATCGGCGGCGTTGAGTGGGCCACTATCAACTTGTCGTAACGCCGCTCCTCCAAAATGGCGTGCAAACCATAAGCCAGTGCTATCAGGGTTTTGCCCGAACCTGCCGGACCGGTGAGCACCGTCATATCGATATGCTGCTGTTGCACCAGAAAGAAAGCCATTGCCTGCTCCATATTACGCGGCTTAAGGCCCCAGATACGCTGATGCATCAACTGTTCCCGACTTAGATCAAGCAGCTCCAAACGATCTTCCGTAACACGGCGCACGTAACCAACAAAATCATTGTCATCGAGCAAGAACTGGTTGATGTGAGCCTGCGGGTAACGGCTTCTGTCCAGAGTGTGAATGGTTTGCGCACCTTCGCGATGGGTTTCAACCTGATCAATACCAGACCAAAAGTCACCAGCAACCTGATCGTAGCCCTTGGCCATGTACTCGATATCTTCCAGCACCCGGTCGCGACGATAATCTTCGACATTGACCAGCCCGGAGCCCTTGGCCTTCAGACGCATATTGATATCTTTGGTGACCAGGCACACCCGTGCATTGGGCCGTGTTTCTTGCAGGTGCATGGCAACGTTGATAATCCGGTTGTCGTTGGTCTGGTGAACCGAACCGTCAAGATACGGTGCATCGCTGTCGTGGCTGATCAGCTGGTCGGCAAAGATGGAAAGGGTGCCCCGGCGTCCCTCTTCGGCAATCGAGGGAATTTCAACGCCATCTTGTATCTGTGCGGGCGTTGCATTAAACATAATTTTATCAATGGCCTGAATCGCTATGCGGGCCTCACGACTGACGTCCTTATCGCGCCGGTCCTTGATGGTGTCGAGTTCTTCCAACACGGTCATGGGAATCACCACCCTGTGCTCCTGAAAAGCATTCAGAGCCATGGGGTCGTGGAGCAGTACGTTGGTATCGAGTACAAACAGTTTTTCCATAAGACGCTCTCATTGAGGCACCCTCGCACAGCACAAGGCCGCACTTTACCGGGCGCAAACGGGGGGTATACAGGACTGAACTGAAGTTGAGGGGGGCGAATCCGCCCGGTGGTGTGGTGGATGGAACCTGAACTGCCAACAAATGATTAATCCATTACAACCATGGTTCCGATTATTAAAAGCCAAAGCGTGCCGTGTCAAATAATCTTGTCAGCACATCACCGCGACGCTTACACTTTAAGTCAGCCTTATTAATGAAAAATGACAACCACACTGACAATTTGGAGAAGAATAAAAATGGCTTTTGACGGCAAAGTAGCACTGATTACCGGAGGCGGCAGCGGCATGGGCCGCCTGGCAGCGCGCAATCTGGCAGCAGCCGGCAAGGATGTTGCGATTTTTGACGTAAATGCCGAGGGGCTTGCCGAAACAGCCACCGGGCACAGCGGCATTCACCACTGGGTAGTCGATATTACGGATGAGGATGCCGTGCACAAGGCTGTCAAAGAGGTTGAGGACAAGTTGGGGCCCATTGATCGCCTCTATAATTGCGCAGCCATTATGCCCTTTGGCAAACTGCTCGAGCAGGATACCGCAGTCATGCACAAAATGATGGCCATCAACTATGGCGGCCTGGTACATATCACCAAGGCTGTACTGCCAGGCATGATCGCCCGCGGCCAAGGCGACTTTATCAGCTTTGCCTCAATGGCCGGTATTCTGCCCACCATGCTCACGGGGGGCTATTCGGCCACCAAAGCGGCCGTCGCCTTTTTTACGGAAACCCTCTATCACGAGAACATCAATAGCGGCGTGCGCTTTGCCTGCGTGTGCCCACCGACCACCAACACCCCCTTGCTGGATCAGGGCAGGGAAACAGCGTGGCCCAAGATGCTGGATCAGGGCAGCATGCTCGACCCACAGGACGTGCTGGATGCCATTGATCGTGACCTCGACAAAGGCCGCTTTTGGGTTTATCCCAACAGCGATGCAAAAATGGGAGCCCTGATGCGCCGATTGATACCCGGGCTGATTTGGAAGCAGATTCATAAGGTTGAAGGCTTCTAGGCTTTAGCAGCCATTGCGGTGGAATTTGCCACAGTGCCAAATTCCACCTGACTTCAGCGCCGATATCCGCTAGTCTAACGTCCCTTTCGCAACAGCATTTCAGGTATCGCCGCACTCATGCTCAATCAGGATTCCCTGCAACAACTCAAGCAACTCAAGAAGGAAATTCACGATTCCATCGAGCGCGTCGAGGGCGTTGTCAGGGGCAGCCAGGGCCGCTTCGGCTTTGTCAGGCTTGAGGACAAGCGGGATATCTTCCTGCCACCCCCGGAAATGCAAAAGGTCTTTCCCGGCGATCGGGTGAAAATAGCCGTCAAACCCCAGAAAGATGGCAAACTTGCCGCCGAAATCGAAAAGCTGGTGGAAAGCCCGCTGGATACCTTTATCGGCCAGTATGTAGTGCGCGGCAAGGGCCATTTTATCGAGCCTGACATTCTCTACTTCAATCGCCTGCTATTTATTCCACCCTCAGAGCGCAAAAAGGCCAACCCCGGCGACTTTATCCAGTGCAAAGTCAAACGGCACCCAATCCGCGATGGCAAATCGATGGTGGAAATCATCCGCCATATCGGCGCCGCCGATCAGCCCGGGCTCGAAGCCGCACTCGCTATCTGCAAGTTTGGCCTGAGCAGCGAATGGCAGGATAAGGATCTGGAAGGCATTGTTGACGATCAGTACGCCGACAAACGGCGCGATCTGACCGAAACGCCCTTTGTGACCATTGACTCGCCCGAATCGCGCGATCTCGACGACGCCATCTTTGCCGAATGCACCAACAATGGCTGGCGGCTGATGGTGGCCATCGCTGATCCCACAGCCCTGGTAGCGCCCGGTAGCCCGCTGGAAAAAGCTGCGTTGGCGCGCAACAGTTCAGTGTATATGCCAGGCCGAGTATTGCCGATGCTGCCGGAAATCCTGACCCAGGATCGCTGCTCACTGATGCCCGAGCAGGAACGGCCCGCCATTGTCTGCGACATCGAAATGGATTCGCAGGGCGAAATCAGTCGCTTTGAATTCTTCCAGGCGCAGGTTCGCTCCTCTGCAAAACTCAATTATTCTGAAGTTGCCGCCCACCTTCGTGGTGATCAGCAACTCACTCATCCGGCCCTTGATCCACTGAAGCAGGTTCTTGACACGCTGTTAAGCCGTCGCCGCGAAAAACACCTGGTGATGGATGATCGTCCGGACTACCGCCTGATTCTTAATGAACAAGGCAAAATAGACAGTGTGCGAAAAATCGAGCGCAACGACGCTCATCGGCTGGTTGAAGAGTGCATGCTGATTACCAACCGCTGCGCCGCCGAGTTTCTGCGCAACGACACGGCGCTCTTTATGGCCCACCGGGGCGTGCGCGAAGACCGCGTAGAAACGGTCAAGGCTTTACTGACCGAATATGCGCCCGACCTGAAAGATTGCCCGGTTACTGAACTGAAGGCCTATATCGAACTTCAACATGCTTTGGCCAGCCGCAGCGGAGAGCGCCCCTTGCGCAGCATTATCAGTCGTATGCTCGAGCGCGGCGAGTGGAGCGTGACCGCCAAACCTCATCACGGCTTGGGCTTTTCCTGCTACACCAATTGCAGTTCGCCACTGCGCAAAAGTATGGATTTTATGGTGCAGCGTTGCCTGCATGCCAAGCTAAACGGTGAAGCCCTGCCCGCGTTAACCGCCGAATGGGCCGAAGAGCAGCAAGCCCTGATGCAGCGTAACCGACAGGCTGCCTACCAGACCGAGCAAATGCTGAAATGCCAGTATATGGACGCGCACAAAAGCGAGAAGTTTACCGCCCATATCGTGCAAGTCGCCGGTGGCGGCTTCACCGTGCGGCTCGACGAGAACGGCATGGAAGGCTTTCTGGATGTGCGTAGCATCGAAGGCAAGCTCAGCTTTGACCCCGTCGCGCTCAGGCTGTTTAATGACAAGCAAAACTTCCAGCTCGATCAGGAAGTCAGTGTCTGCATCGACAATATCGACTTCGCGCGCCACCGCATGTTCTTTAAGCTCGCGGACTAAACCGTACGGCCCTCACGTCCGATGAGGGCTTTTCGTCTCGTAAGGGATCGCAAAACGCTCGCGATAATACGCCAGCTGCTGATCGACCTCTTCACTCGACAAACCAAAGTTTGCCAGTTGGTATTTATGGGCACCGTGCTTGTGTTGCGCGTTACCGTCCAGCCAGAGCTGCATTGCCATTAAGGCCTGCTCGGTCAGGGGCATACCCAGAAATGTATATATCCGCTCCATCTCCGTGCGCCAGTCGCGACTGATATTCTGATAGAGCACGTCTATTTGCTGTTCGGCCGGCACGGCATTCTCACGCACACGCAGGGTTTTGCGCAGCATCGCGTCAGTTTTCGCCAGCCACTCGCGACCTATCCAGTGCGGGTCCACGTAATCAGTATCTCGCACCATTGCATTCCAGGTCATCGAGCAAGCCGAACCTACTGCCTTAATGGGGTCGCGATGACTGCAGATCAGCCGGGCATCGGGGAATACGTGCATCAAGGCGTCCAGATCCTGCATATGCTGAGGGGTTTTCAGCACCCAGGGCTTGTCCGGGTCGTCCTTGCGCCACCAACTGATCAGCTTCATTAACTTGACCATATACTCATAGGCATAGCGCTGGTCGTGGTTCATGAGGTAGTCGGCAAAGCTGGGCAGGTAAGCCTGCACCTCAAAGAGCTGACTGGAAAAAGCGTGCTGAATCAAGCCAACCTCCTCCTCAACCTCATGCGCGCCGAGCGGGTGGACCGAGGCGATCTGCGGGCTCATATACAGAACCGCCTTCAAACCCTGCTCAATAGACGTGATGCGCGGATCACGCTCAGCACCAAACGACTCTGGCAGAGGTACCGGATTCACCGACTCCCAAGCCTTAAGGTGAAGGAAGCGCTTATCTGCCGCCAGTAAACGATGCAAACGTGTGGTGCCGGAACGGGCCAGACCAACCACCACAACGGGGGCGCGAATGTCGCGCTCAAGAATTTCCGGATGCTGTTTGAATAATTGTTCAGCCAGCAGACGGTGGCGCAGCAGACGCATAATCGAGATACGCGTTAGCAGCTTGCCCGTAGGGTTGAGCCGGGCCTCCCGGTTTAAGGCATCGCAGAGGCAACGAAAAGGTTCAAGAAAACGTTCATCGCCAAAATCAATCAGGCCAGTATCACGCGATGCTTTCGCCATCAGCACGTCAGGATCAAAAGCTATTTTGCCCACACCTATCGCGTTGCCTGCACGCAGCAAGGCGTTGACGACACGCAGCGGCAAGCGATGATAAGCCGTGGCTGGTGGCAAATCGCCGCTCGATGCAAAAGTCATGTTAAATTAGCGCCTTATTTTATTGTTTGGACGAATACGCAATGTAGGCTACCCAACCTTCCAGCGATTCGATTTTATATACCGTAATATATACGCTAAATACATTTAGTAAAGGGAAACATGCCAAAAACCAGCCCCGAGCGCAGCCGCGGACGCCCCGCCAAACTCTCGCGCGACCAGATACTGAGCTGCGCTCTGAAAATGATTGAGCGCGCTCCCGGCCAGAAGATCACCATGACCGGAGTCGCCAAGGCATTAAAAACCGCGCCCATGAGTCTCTACACCCATGTTCAGCACCGAGATGACCTGATGGACGGGATAGCCGAGCGGGTGATGGGGCAACTGACATTGGAACTGGACGCTACGGCCAGTTGGGAGAGCCAGGTACGGGACTGGCTCAACCGATGCTACACCCATCTTTCGGCCTACCCCCAAATCGTTGCCCTGCTGCCACAATCAGACCGTATTCCCCCCAGCTGGTTGCGAGTACACGCGCCGCTGGTTGCCGTACTCAAGCGCGAAGGCCTGTCCGGCAAAACCTTGGCCAATGCCTCGCAGTGGGTAGCTCACCAGCTGATTGGCGCACTTGTTCTCGGCTTTGCCCGCAGCCGCAGCGCTGGCCCTGGCGATGAAGTCACATCGGTACTGGAGCATCTCGACGAAACCGAGCGCACGCTGTTTGAAGAAATCGCACCCCATGTGCTACCGGACTACGACCTGTTCCCCTACACCGTTGAGCAGGTCATCAATGCACTGCGCACAACCCTGGCAACGCCTTCATGAGCGTCGCGCTGACAGCAGAGCATCTTGTGGCCCATCGCGGCTGGCGCAATTGCTACCCGGAAAACACTCTGCTCGCGGTTGAACGCGCCATCGCTGCCGGCGGTCGCCATATTGAAATTGATATTCAATTCAGTGGCGATGGCGAAGCAGTGGTTTTTCACGACACCAATCTGCTGAGAATGTGCGGCGCTGATCGGGATCTTTACAGCCTGACGCTTGCTGAGCTGACCCAGTTCACCGTGTCCTGCGCGCAAAGGCTCGGCAGCCACGCAACCGACACCCATATCAGCAGCTTGCAGGACATTGCGACGCTAGTGGCGGCGCACCCCGGCGTGACGCTGTACGCCGAAATCAAGAACGACATTTTCCAGCACTTCAGTCGCTCGCGGGCGCTCGAGGTTGTATGTCAGGCACTGGCGCAGGTTCAATCCCAAAGCGTTTTAATCAGCTACGACTACGCTATACTCCACAGCGCGGCGGCTCTCGGCTGGCGTGTTGGCCCTGTACTCTGCGACTGGCAGGATTTGCAGCAACCGACACGCTTTCCAGCGGAAGCAGAATGTCTCTTTCTTGACTACAACCAGGTACCTGAAGGCTTTGATCTACGCACACTGCCCATTGCCTGCGTCGTTTATGAAATCGGCACGCGCGACGCGGCCCTGGATTGGCTGACGCGCGGCGCCAGTAAAGTTGAAACTTACTGCATCGGCGAAATGCTGGGGCACGGATGTAACTCGAAGATTAGCAATGCTTGAAACTGAAGTTGCCGTCATAGGCGGAGGGATACAGGGAGCAGGCGTGGCACAAGTTGCCGCCGCTGCCGGCTATCAGGTCATGCTGTTTGAGAAGACCGGCTGGGCCGCTGGCACCTCCAGTAAATCCAGCAAGCTGATTCACGGTGGTCTGCGCTACCTCGAAACCGGTGACATCAACCTAGTGCGCCAGAACCTGGATGAGCGCGAACTACTGTTGCGCAATGCGCCCGAGCTGGTCAAACCAATCCCCTTTTACATCCCGCTGTATCACGACAGCACGCGCCGCCCCTGGCAAATTCATTTGGGCCTGCTGCTCTATCGGCTACTGGCACGATTCTCCCGCACCTCTGAATTTCACCGCCTGGATCGACGTGCCTGGCGCTATCTCGACGGTCTGAAAGTCCCGGGCTTGCAGGCCGTTTTTCAATATTGGGATGCCCAAACTGACGATCGCATGCTAACCCGAGCCGTCGTTAAATCGGCGATGGAACTGGGTGCGAAGGCCTTCTGTCCGGCAGAACTGATCAAGGGAGAGCGTCAGGCCGAGGGTTACAAGCTCCTGCTAAGAGTCAAAGGAAAGCCGGTCTACTGCATGGCCAAGACCGTCATCAATGCAGCGGGCGCCTGGGTCAATGAAGTCCAGGAACGCCTCGATAGCAGCCTGCCTCAATCACCGATCTCACTGGTGCGCGGTGCTCACATCGTCGTGCCCGGCACGCTGGTAAAGGGGATTTATTACCTGCAGTCACCCATCGACGGGCGGCCGATATTCGCCACCCCCTGGCGCGACAATATTATGGTGGGCACCACTGAAAGTGAGCACACGGGAGATCTGCATGACGTGCAGGCCAGCGCCGAAGAGATAGACTACCTGCAGCGCAGCCTCGCTCATCACTTTCCGGATATAGACACGACCGTGCTGGAAAGTTTTGCCGGCCTGCGTGTGCTACCGCAAAACGAACTATCTGCAAACCAACGTAGTCGCAGCACCATTTTCAAAGTGGATAGTGAGGAATTTCCTCACTGTCTGGCGATCTACGGAGGAAAGTTGACCGGCTTTCGTCACACCGGACAAGAAGCCTTGGACAAACTTCTTCCAACCCTTGGCGAGCGCGAACCCGTCACGGACACGCGCTCGCTACGGATCAAGCCAGCGTAAAGCGCTCGCCGACAATCTGCTCCGATAGCTGCCACAGTTTTTCAGCCGCAGCCTTGTCGAGACCGTAGTCAAAGTACCCCATCGATGGGGGCACGTCAGCAGCTGGCTTGCCAATCTGGCAGTCTTCCAGATACAGGCCCGCTTTTCCTTCCAGCGCCGGCGAAGTAGCGGCCCAGACACTGGTTGCAGCGCCCTGCTCAATCGTCTTGAACTCGATACCGGTTTCATGAGCCTGACTGCCGAACTGTGCCATATCATCCTGGGTCATATGGCGGCCCAGATTAGTCATGATCGCGCCAGGGTGAACAGCATTCGAGGGAATGCCGCGGGCGCTCAAGGCGACCGAGAACAGCATATTGGCCGTTTTCGCCTGACCGTAGGCAACCCACTTATCGTAAGGGCGCTTTTCACAATGGCGATCATCGAAATCCACGTCGCCATACTTGTGGCCACCGGAACTTAAGTTGACCACTCTGGGTGAATCAGCGCTTTTCAGCGCTGGCACCAACAGACAGGACCACAGAAAATGACCGATATGATTGGTGCCGAATTGCAGTTCACAGCCCTGCGCTGTTCGCGACAATGGGCACGCCATAATACCGGCGTTATTGATCAGAATATCAATACGCGTGTGCCGGGTCAGATACTCGCGCGCGGATTCTCGCACCTGATCAAGATCTTCGAGCTCTAACACGACCGCATCAAAATCGGCA
>JBFKDP010000137.1:0-9776 GCA_041619575.1 Litorivivens sp. | reverse complement strand
TCTGTTTTTTCCCAGCTGAACGCGGTGGCTGTTTCTGAGCGCTCTTTGCCGTTTTCCTTGAAGGTATACGTGTGCTCGTAGGGCTCCCGACCAAAGTGTCCATAAGCCGCGGTGGGCTGATACATCGGATGCAGCAGGTCGAGCATTTTGGTGATGCCGTAGGGGCGCAGGTCGAATACTTCGCGAACGGCCGCCGCCAGTTTTTCTTCGCTGACTTTGCCGGTGCCAAAGGTGTTGATAGACACGGAGGTCGGCTCGGCAACGCCGATGGCATAAGAGACCTGAATTTCGCAGCGGTCTGCCAGGCCGGCGGCGACAATGTTCTTCGCAACATAACGGCCGGCGTAAGCGGCGCTGCGGTCAACTTTTGAAGGGTCTTTGCCCGAGAATGCACCGCCACCGTGACGGGCCATGCCGCCATAGGTGTCGACAATGATTTTGCGACCAGTCAAACCGCAGTCACCGACAGGCCCGCCGATAACAAAGTTGCCCGTTGGGTTGATATGGAACTGGGTGCCAGCGTGCAGCAGCTCGACAGGCAGCACATGCTTGATCACTTCTTCCATGATTGCTTCGCGCAGATCGGGCTGGGTGATGTCCGGATTGTGCTGGGTAGACAGTACAACCGCATCAATGGCTGCGGGCTTGCCGTTTTCGTAACGCAGAGTGACCTGGCTTTTGGCATCCGGGCGCAGCCATGACAGCACGCCATTCTTGCGCAGGTAGGCCTGGCGCTCTACCAGGCGGTGTGAATAAAACAGTGGCGCTGGCATCAGCACGTCAGTTTCGTTGGTGGCGTAGCCAAACATCAGGCCCTGGTCGCCGGCACCCTGATCTTCGGGTTTGGCGCGGTCAACACCCTGATTGATATCAACAGACTGTTTGCCGATTGCGTTGAGAACCGCGCAGCTGGCGCCGTCAAAGCCAACGTCAGAGCTGTTGTAGCCAATGCCGCTGATCACGTCGCGAATAATATCTTCAAGGTCGACGTAGCAGGAGGTGGTGACTTCCCCGGCAACGACGGCCATACCGGTTTTTACCAGTGTTTCAACCGCAACACGTGCATGCTTGTCGCGAGCGATAATCGCGTCGAGCACCGCATCAGAAATCTGGTCGGCCATTTTATCGGGGTGCCCTTCAGAGACAGACTCTGAAGTAAACAGGGCGTATTCGGACATAGCTCTTTTCCTCTTAATATGTGCGACCCTGTAAACAGGCCGGCTTGTCAAAAATTACAGTGTGTACGTTAAGGTTTCAGGAACTGTCGTACCTGAACCCGGAAACCGTTTTTTTGTGCCAGATACACGGCGGGGCCTTCTGTCAGCCCCACGTCTGCTGCCCAGTCGCTCAGATCGTCCGGGCTTAAGCCCAGCCACAAATCGCCGCAGGCGTCGCGCGCCCAGCTTTGATTGTGTGGGCAGAGGTCGGTCACGCTCAGAACTCCGCCTGCACGCAGCCACATGGCAGCATCGGCAAGAATGTCGGCAGGCGAGGGCACGTGGTGCAGCACCATGTTGATGACAACGCAATCGGCGCTGCCGCTGGCAATACCGGCATCGTTGGTATCGGCCAGAATGAATTCAATATTGTTCAGGCTATTGTCAGCGGCTGTCTGGCGGGATTTTTCCAGCATACTGCTGGCGTTATCGACCGCGAGCACGCGCTGGTAGCGCGACGCGAGCACCGGCAGGAATTCGCCTTCACCGGGCCCTATTTCAACGGCCAGTAAGCCCTCCGCCTGTGTGCTGGCGAGCAGCTCGGCGCTGCTGGCGCCGTAAAGGCTATAGGCGACGATTTGTTCCTGATGGCTGCGGAATTCGCCGGCATGCTCCTCAAAGAAGAGTTTTGAGTTCTCGGCACGGGTCTGATTGATAATGGCCAACTGTTCTTCGGCGGCCTCACCCAGGGTGATCAGGTTGGCACTGGCGAGAATGGCTGCCTGTAGATCGGCCAATTCAGGCAGTAGGGCCTTGTGGGCGCGGCGATAGAAGATAGTGCTGCCTTCGCGGCGAGTAGTCACTAATCCTGCCGTGGCGAGGATTTTCAGATGGTGGCTCATGCCGGGCTGACTGCTGTCGAGAATCTGGCAGAGCTCCTGCACTGAAAATGTATCGCGTCGCAAAATGCGCAAAACGGACAGGCGCAGCTGATCCGCGGCTGCCTTCAGCAGGGTGGTCAGGGCGTCGCGACAGTCGCTGCGGCCGGTAATATTTTGCAGTGCGATTTCGGGCATGCTGCGCAGTTTAGCAATCCTGCAGCAAATATCAAAATATTTTTATATAAGAATTAATGGATTTACGGGTCTTTCTGGCAATCCCGCGTCATCTGGGCCTTAAAGCGATTTGCCGTTCGCCTCGGAGTAGGGGAAAATAGCGCCTCTTTTTTTCACGTATACCTCAGCTTACGCAATCAGGAGCCCTTAATGCCCTCACGCCGCGATCTCGCTAATGCCATTCGTGTCCTCAGCATGGATGCCGTTCAACAGGCCAATTCAGGCCACCCCGGCGCGCCGATGGGTATGGCGGATATCGCCGAAGTGCTCTGGCGTGACTTTTTAAAGCACAATCCAGCCAACCCGGACTGGCTCGATCGCGACCGCTTTATTCTCTCCAACGGTCATGGCTCCATGCTTTTGTATTCGCTGCTGCACCTGAGTGGCTACGAGCTCTCGCTTGATGATCTGAAAAATTTCCGCCAACTACACGCGAAAACACCGGGTCACCCCGAGTACGGCTACGCCCCGGGCGTGGAAACAACCACAGGCCCTCTGGGTCAGGGCCTGGCTAACGCGGTGGGCATGGCGCTGGCGGAGAAAATCATGGCGGCGCAGTTCAATCGCCCCGGCCATGAAGTGGTTGATCACAACACCTACGTCTTTCTCGGTGACGGCTGCCTGATGGAGGGCGTTTCTCATGAAGCCTGTTCGCTGGCCGGCACACTGAACCTGGGCAAACTGGTTGCCATTTATGACGACAACGGTATTTCTATCGATGGCGAAGTCGAGGGCTGGTTCACTGACGATACACCGGCGCGATTTGAGTCCTATGGCTGGCACGTGGTGCGTAATGTGGATGGCCATGACAGTGAAGCGGTTAAAAAGGCTATAGAAGAGGCACGCAGCGTCGGTGACAAGCCGAGCCTGATCTGTGCGAAAACCGTGATAGGTTTCGGCTCGCCGAACAAAAAAGGGACGCACGATGTGCATGGTGCGCCCCTTGGCGCTGAAGAAATTGCAGCTTCCCGCGAATTTCTTGGCTGGACACATGGCGCGTTCGAGGTGCCTGAGGACATCTACAGCGAATGGAATGCCCGCGAGCGCGGTGCGGCCCAGGAAGCTCAGTGGCAAAGTACGCTGGAAGCCTATCGTGCGGCCCACCCGGATCTCGCCGCTGAATTTGAGCGTCGCAGCAAAGGTGAATTGCCCGCCGATTTTGAAGAAAAGGCGCTGTCACTGATTGAAGGCGCACAGGCCGCAGCCGAAAAAGTGGCTACCCGCAAAGCGTCCGAGAAGGCGTTAAACGGCTTTGGTCCCTTTATGCCCGAGCTGTTGGGTGGATCGGCAGATTTGACCGGCTCCAATAATACCTGGTGGCAGGGCTGTTCGTTGCTAAGCGGCGAAGATGCTTCCGGCAACTATATTTCATACGGCGTTCGCGAGTTTGGCATGGCCGCCATCATGAACGGGGTTGCGCTGCATGGAGGTTTTATTCCCTACGGCGGCACTTTCCTCGTGTTCTCGGATTATGCCCGCAATGCATTGCGTATGGCAGCGCTGATGAAGCAGCGCAGTATTTTTGTGCTGACTCACGATTCCATTGGCCTCGGTGAAGATGGTCCAACCCACCAGCCGGTCGAGCACGTACCCACGCTGCGTATGATCCCGAATATGAGTGTCTGGCGCCCCTGTGACGTGACAGAAACTGTGGCGGCCTGGCACGCTGCCTTGGCGCGCAATGATGGCCCGACGTCGCTGGCGCTAACCCGGCAGGGCCTGGCGCCTCAGGAGCGCAACGCCGAGCAGCTGGCCAATATTGCCCGTGGTGGTTACGTCTTGAGCGACAGTGAAGGTGAGGCCGAAGCGATTATTATTGCAACGGGCTCGGAAGTGGCGCTGGCCATGCAGGCCCAGGCAACATTACAAGCAGCGGGCAAGCAGGTGCGCGTAGTGTCCATGCCATCGACCGATGTCTTTGATAAGCAGGATGCCAGCTACCGCGAGTCCGTACTGCCAAGTCACATTCTCGCGCGTGTTGCGGTCGAGGCGGCTCACGTGGATTACTGGTACAAGTATGTGGGGCTTGATGGTCGTGTCGTTGGTATGAGCAGCTTTGGTGAATCAGCGCCGGCCGGTGCACTGTTTGAGCATTTCGGTATCACGGCTGATGCGGTTGTTGCGGCCGTCGAAGATTGTCTGCCCGAATGATAAGACTCGCGATCAACGGTTATGGTCGCATTGGGCGCTGCGTGCTGCGCGCCCTTTATGAATCCGAACATCGTCAGCGCATGCAGATTGTTGCCATCAATGAACCGGCCGATCTGGCGACGATTGTGCATCTGACCAAATATGACAGCACCCACGGGCGCTTTCCCGGCAAGGTGTCGATGTGCGACAACTCGCTGGTGGTCGACGGTGACCGCATTGCGGTAACGCACCATACGGATCTTGCCGAACTTATGTGGCACGGGGTCGATCTTGTGCTGGAGTGCAGTGGCGGTTTTGATACCCGTGATGAGCTGGCGACGCACCTCGAGCAGGGAGCCAGCTATGCGCTGCTTTCTCAGCCCGGCGAGCCCAATATTCCGGCGATTGTATACGGCATTAATGATGAGCAGCTCTCGCCGGAGGTGGTGATCGCATCGGCAGCCTCCTGCACGACCAACTGCATTGTGCCTGTTATCGATGTACTGCAAAAAAACTTCGGCGTTGAGTCGGGCACAATCACTACGATCCACTCGGCGATGAACGATCAGCCCGTACTGGACGCTTATCACAATACCGATTTGCGCAAGACCCGCTCGGCTGGCTTGTCGATGATACCGGTGGAAACCGGTTTGGCGGCAGGTATCGGCCGAATACTGCCGGCATTGGATGGGCGCTTTGCCGCCAGAGCACTGCGCATACCGACGCACAATGTGTCGGCCATGGAGCTTACACTCTTATGCCGCGCTGAGGTTAGCGTGGAGGATGTAAATCGTGCCCTGCTGGCGGAATCTGAGGTGCGGCTCAAGGGCTTGATGGGCGTAAGCAATGAGCCTTTGGCGTCTTGCGATTTCAACCATGACCCACGTTCAGGCGTTGTTGATGCGGGGCAGACGCGTGTCAGTGGGCGTTTGGTGAATGTGCTGGTATGGTTTGACAATGAGTGGGGCTATGCGAATCGAATGCTGGATGTGGTGGCTTCCTGGATCGGTCCGCAGATATCTGACGCGAATTCATAATGTGACGGCATCTTGATCGTGAATACATGATCAGTTGCGAAAAGTTTGCTGCAATGCGCATCGGAAAATGTGAGAGGCATTAGCAGGTGGTCGTTTCTTGGCGTCAGGCTTCCAGCCTCTGACGTCCGATAATATAAGCACTGAGGAAAAACAAAGCATGACCCTTTCAGTTCTGAAAATGAGTGATCAGGATCTCGCCGGTAAGCGCGTGTTGATCCGTGAAGATCTCAACGTGCCGATTAAAGATGGCAAAGTGTCGTCTGATGCGCGTATCCGTGCGGCACTGCCGACGCTGAAGTTGGCGCTGGAGCAGCAGGCGCGGGTCATTGTGATGTCCCATCTGGGGCGTCCTGCCGAAGGTGAATACAGTGAGGAATTTTCGCTCAAGCCAGTGGCGGAAAAGCTGGGCGAACTTCTGGGTTGTGCTGTAGAGGTTATCAAAGACTGGCAGGATGGCGTCAGCGTTGAAAAGGGCCAACTGGTTCTGTTGGAGAACGTCCGTTTTAATGCTGGTGAAAAAAAGGATGTTGAGGAGCTGGCCGAAGCCTATGCCTCACTCTGTGATGTCTTTGTGATGGATGCCTTTGGCACCGCGCACCGCGCTCAGGCGTCTACCCATGGTGTGGCCCGTTTTGCACCTGTGGCCTGTGCCGGACCGCTGCTGGTTAACGAGCTTGAAAACCTGGAAAAAGCTCTGAAAGAGCCGGCCCGACCCATGGTGGCGATCGTTGGTGGTTCAAAGGTCTCGACCAAGCTGACGGTACTGGAGACTTTGTCTGACAAGGTTGATCAGCTGGTTGTTGGCGGCGGTATCGCCAATACCTTTATGGCGGCGGCGGGTTTAAATGTAGGCAAGTCCCTGTGCGAGCACGACCTTATTCCGGCGGCCAAGCAGTTGATTGAGAAATGTGATGTGCCAATTCCCACTGACGTGATAACCGGCAAGAAGTTTGATGAGAAAGAGCCGGCCACTCTGCGCCCGGCCTACAATGTCGGCGACGATGATATGATCTTTGATATTGGTCCAGTGTCGGCCGCCTGTCTCGCCGAAATTATCAAGCAGGCCGGTACCGTTATCTGGAACGGACCGGTAGGCGTTTTTGAATTTGATCAATTTGCCGACGGCACCGAAGCGATTGCCGAAGCCATTGCCGAGTCAGAGGCATTCTCCATCGCGGGCGGCGGCGATACACTGGCGGCTATCGACAAATTTGGCATAGCGGATAAGGTTTCTTATATCTCCACCGGCGGTGGCGCTTTCTTGGAATATGTTGAAGGCAAGGTGCTACCCGCGGTGGCTGTGCTTGAAGAGCGGGCGAAGGGGTGAGTAGTCTCCACATCGTTATTGAAGCGCTTGAACAAGTACGGAGCTGCACCAGGAGGTTGCTTCGTCGTTGCACTCCTCGCAATGACTGAGGTCAGATTTCGGTTAACGGCATTCACAGTGTGAGGAGTGTGACTATCACTCCTCTCGGAACAGTCATTTATAATATGCAGAGGTAAATCATGGCACTTATCAGCTTGCGACAACTGTTGGATCACGCCGCCGAGTATGGCTACGGCGTTCCGGCTTTTAACGTCAACAACCTAGAGCAGACTCGCGCCATCATGGAGGCCGCGCAGGAAACCGATAGCCCGGTGATCATGCAGGCTTCGGCGGGTGCGCGGAAGTACGCGGGTGCGCCTTTCCTGCGTCACCTTATTCTGGCCGCCATTGAAGAATTTCCGGACGTTCCAGTGGTTATGCATCAGGATCACGGTACCAGCCCTGACGTTTGTCAGCGCTCAATCCAGCTGGGTTTCAGCTCGGTGATGATGGACGGCTCGCTGAAGTCTGATGGCAAAACCCCCGCCAGCTATGAGTACAATGTTGAGGTGACCCAGCGAGCGGTCGCCATGGCTCACGCCTGCGGCGTATCGGTTGAGGGCGAGCTTGGCTGCCTCGGTTCACTGGAAACCGGGCAAGCCGGAGAAGAAGATGGCGTGGGTGCGGAAGGTACCTTGACCCACGATCAGATGCTGACTGACCCGGAAGAGGCGGCGGACTTTGTGGCCAAAACCGATGTCGATGCGCTGGCGATCGCCATTGGCACCAGCCACGGCGCCTACAAGTTCAGTCGTCCACCTTCTGGCGATATCCTTGCCATTGAACAGATAAAGGCAATCCATAAGCGCATTCCCAATACTCACCTGGTTATGCACGGCTCATCCAGTGTGCCCCAGGAGTGGCTGGCCATTATCAACGAATTCGGCGGCGAGATTCCTGAAACATACGGCGTGCCGGTTGAAGAAATTGTTGAAGGCATCAAGCATGGTGTGCGCAAGGTGAATATCGACACCGATCTGCGTCTGGCATCGACTGGCGCGGTTCGTCGCTTTCTGGCCAATAACCGCGCTGAATTTGATCCGCGCAAATACCTGGCTGAGACGACCAGGGCAATGAAAGAAATCTGTGTTGCCCGCTATGAAGCCTTTGGCACCGCAGGCAATGCCAGCAAAATCAAGCCGCTGTCGCTGGAAGCCATGTTTCAGCGCTATGAAGCCGGCGAGCTGAAAGCCAAGGTTAATTAGTCGTCCTGACTTCGTCATTCCCGCTTTAGCGGGAATGACGGCATTCGCGTAAAAGCAATCAATGAGGCGTGAGCAAGCTATGGCAAACTGGGTTGAATTGGTGGCAGAGAACCGAGATCGCCTAAACTTGCCGCCCCTGTCCGAGTCAACCGAACACTCTCCGCTGGCGCAGGCATATTTTGAATTTTATGACATCGACTTCGAAAAACGCCTGTCGGGCGTAAAGCATCACTTTGGCGTATTTCCGTCATCGGGTTTTGATATTGCCGCCCATGTCTTTGTTCCTGAAAAAGGCAAGCGCACTGCCTATCTCTACCACGGCTTTTACGATCACGTGGGACTTTTTAAGCATGTCATCGAATACTGTCTGAAGAATGGCTACGCGGTGGTGGCCTATGACCTGCCCGGCCACGGCCTGTCGACGGGCAAGCGCGCGGAAATTGATAGCTTTGATCAATACGAGTCGGTTTTGAATGACGCCTTTTTTGCGGCCGCCCCTTTTAACCTGCCCAAGACAAAAATAGCCATTGCCCAGAGCACCGGCTGCGCCGTGTTAATGACCTATATGCTCGGTGGTGGCAGTGCCTTCGACAAGGCGGTGTTATTGGCCCCACTGGTTCGCCCCGGTGGGTGGCGTTGGGGCAGGCCGCTGCACAATATGATTGGCAATTTGATTCCGAGCCTGCCGCGCCGCTGGGCGGAGAATTCAGGTGACGCCGAGTTTCTCAGTTGGCTGCGCGAAGTCGATATTCTGCAGTGCAAGGTTTTGCCGATGCGTTGGGTGAATGCCCTGAAGCACTGGGAGCCGAAGTTTCATAGTTTGCCCGTTTCCCATAAGACCATTCTGGTCGTGCAGGGTGATGCGGATACCACCGTTGACTGGAAATTTAACCTGCCCGCGATTCGCGAGCATTTTCCCAATGCGGTGGTGTCGCACTTGAGCCGGGCCCGCCACCATCTCGTCAATGAGACTGTCGAAATTCGTGAGCAAATCTGGGAACGGGTGGCAGCCTACCTCGAGCGTTGAGGGCTCAGGCTGCAGCCAGCCCCTGATGGGCTAGGTACTCTTCGTAGCTGCCCTGAAAGTCGATTAATTGCCCATCTTTGATTTCTATCACGCGCGTTGCCAGCGAGGAGACAAACTCGCGGTCGTGGCTCACGAAAATCAGCGTGCCATCGTAGTGTTCTAGCGCCAGATTCAGTGCCTCAATCGCTTCCATATCCAGGTGGTTAGTGGGCTCATCCATGATCAGTACATTGTTGTCCATCATCATCAGCTTGCCGAAAAGCAGGCGATTCTTTTCGCCACCGGAGCAGACTCTGGCTTCTTTTTTAAAGTCGTCTGACGAGAACAGCAGGCGGCCGAGTGTCGCGCGCACAATCTGATCGTCGTGGCTGGGTTTACGCCACTGGCTCATCCAGTCAAACAGATTCAGATCGTTATCAAAGTCAGCGCTGCTATCCTGGGGGCAGTAGCCCAGGCTGGCGTTCTCGGCCCACTTCACGGCACCTTCCTTGGCTTGCAGTTCGTTCATCAGGCAGCGCAGGAGGGTGGTTTTGCCCGCACCGTTTTCACCGATGATGGCAAGCCGGGAGCCAGCCTCCAATATCATATTGCCTTTAGCAAAGAGAGGCTCATCAAAGCCGTGACCAATATTTTCCAAGGTCAGTGCCTGGCGGTGTAGCTTTTTGTCCTGCTTGAAGCGGATGTAGGGTGACACGCGGCTGGAGGCTTTGATTTCATCCAGTTGAATTTTCTCAATCTG
>JBFKDP010000136.1:0-9847 GCA_041619575.1 Litorivivens sp. | reverse complement strand
GTTTTTTTTCGCCTTCTGCGGCTAAACTACTGACCAAGATATCGACGTGGGACTGTTATCAGTTCTTCGCATACATAGGCTTTGAGTATAAGAATGGACCTTTCCAGGCACCTAAAGCTAAACCACCTCAGGCTCATTCATGCCATTGTTGAGCATCAACAACTTGGTGCCGCCGCAGACAGTATGGCCATTACCCAGTCTGCAGCCTCGCGCATGCTATCTGAAATCGAGAAGATAATCGGCGAACGCCTATTTGAGCGCCATGCCAAAGGTATGTCGCCTACAGTGATATGTCAGGCTCTGGAGCGTCGAGCTCACAGTATTTTGCTTGATCTCGAGGATTTATCCCGCGAGGTTGATGAGCTCAAGGACGGTGAAGGCGGTCGCGCTACCGTGGGTTCATTGGTCGGTGCTACAGTCGCTTACGTCATCCCGGCTATCAGACTGCTCAAGGACGCCTCTCCAAAAGTTGCCGTTCAGTTGCATGTTGATACCAGTTCCAAACTCATCAGAGATTTGCACGAGGGTGTCAATGACTTCGTTCTTGCGCGCCTGCCGCCAAGTTTTGATGCGTCAAACCTTGAAGTCCATGAGGGGAGGTCGGAAATTCAGAATATGTTGGTCAGCATCGACCATCCTCTCGCCAGTGAAAAGGAAATTAGCATTGAGGACGCGGTGGATTACGAATGGGTAGTCCAGACCAACAGGGAGCCAATTCGTGAGATGGTTGACTATGCATTGACCTCCATGGGCATGCGTTCTCCGGAGAACGTGATTCACACAACGTCGGAGCTTGCCATGCTGGCACTAGTCGGAAGCACTGATGCCGTTGCGCTGCTCTCCAGCGAAGTTACCAGTTTTCTAACAGGCCCCATTGTCGGAGCCAAGTTTCGGGCAATTCCGATTCGTGGCCCCATCATTATGCCGCCCTATCATCTTGTTCAGCTCAAAGGGCGCGAGTTGTCGCCAGCGGGTCGAAGATTAAAGGCTTTGGTGATGGATCGACTGGGCATTGTTGCCGAGCGAAGCTGACGTCAGGAAACGGACTTTTCTCTGTTTTTTATGATTTGCTTTGCTGTTCAGTATCACTAATCGTCGCTTGTCGGGTACTGCCTTTGCCCTAGCTGTTCTATGTCGAGCGCTATTGGTTTGATAAATTAACCTATATGTATTCAAAGGCTTAGACGCCAGTCAAAGTTCCTGCAGTCCCGTTGCTCCGCCCTCAATCAAATCCGTCCTCGATCCATATATGAAGAAATGATAAGAGCTTATGTGGATTTGTCATTTGAACGATAACCCAAAGAGATTTTAACTTTTAGCGCAAACAATACAAGGTGGAGTGCTTGCGCAAGCTGTCTTTTGGTTGCTGTTTCATACAGGTTTTAAGCGCACCCGTACTACCACTTAACAACCCAGTTGTGCCCAAACTAAAGGGCGTGATGATAATCATAATAGGGGTTCCATGAAGAATCGGTCTTGGTTGGCAGTGTTGTTGCCTGCGCTATTTTTATCGACTTCCACAACCTTCGCGCAGCAAGAGCGGCAGGTTAGAGCGCTCGAGGAAGTCGTTGTTACGGCACGTAAACGGAGCGAAAGCCAGCAAGATGTGCCGCTGGCAGTCACCGCTGTGTCGAGTGCTGAAATGGCGGCAAATAACATCTCTACGATTGCGGATATTTCCAGAATTGCCCCTGGCCTTGATCAGCGCGAGGGGCGAAAGCAGGGTGCTTTTGCCATTCGTGGGGTAGGGCAGGTTCGTCTAACTGACTTGCAGTCAGATCCGGGGGTGGCAGTCTATCTTGACGGTATGTTCCTTGCGCGCAACGACAGCCAGTTGGTGGATGTCGTCGCCATTGAGAGCGTGCAGGTTTTGCGCGGCCCCCAGGGAACCCTGTTTGGAAAGAACAGTGTCGGTGGCGCAATCCTCGTTTCCACCAAGGATCCCTACGAAGAGTTTACGTTGGGCTTTACCACCAAAATTGATGATCTGGGACAACGTGATGCCCGTGTTTCCGTGGACCTTCCCCTGATTGAAAACCGGTTGTACTCCAAGTGGACCTTCGGCTCCATTCGTTCCGATGGCTATATTGAGGATATCGATACGGGCCGAGGCCTGGGGGACGACGATAGGTTGTTGGCGGCGATTCAGCTGCTGTGGGATATCAACAGTGATATGGAGCTGAAAACGCTCGCTTACTTTAATAAGCAAGAGGAAAACATTCCCCCGTACCATTGCCAACAGGTCACGAAGTCGGCTTCTCTAAGCTACACGCGTGCGCCGGGCCGAAGTGAGGCCTATCACGAAGCGTGTAGTGACTCCGAAAAACTGATGGGGTCAGGTTACGCGCAAACTGAAAATTTTGGTGGACACTTTTCATCGCGCGATGCTTTGTTTGGCGCGACGTTTACCTGGGATATGTCCGCTGGTACGTTCAAAAGCATTACGTCATATGTGCTTAAAGGCGACAACAATAACGACTACGATATCGATGGCACGGACCTATTGACGATTCGCAATACGGAATTTATCCGCGATCAGCTCAGGAGCCAGGGTATCTACGACAAGGATGGTAGCCGGTATACCTTAGGTCAAGAGCTACAATTTTCCGGTAGCGCTATGAACGATCGACTCCAATACACAGTTGGCGCCTTTGCTTCCTGGGAGTCATTGGACAATCAGGTTGCCGGGCAGGCTTTGACCCGCGAAGGTTGGGTTGGTTTCGAGCAGTTGCCCGGCCTTCCCAGCCCCGGCGATATTTGTAGCCTCAACGGCATACTGCTTGAGAAATGTCTGTATGTGCGCGGACTCAATACTTCCACCATCAGTTCTTTCGACAACACATCCTACGCGGCTTTTTCTCAGGTGATTTTTGATCTCACACCTACGTTGCACCTCACGGGTGGTTTGCGCTATTCCTATGAAAAGCGAGAAATGAAGCTGGAACAAATACAGGCCCAGAGCATTCCTTCGCCATTACCTGGAATTGTGCCATTGCCCGGGCCGATAGCAAATGGCCTGCCGATCACCGTCATGACTGAAACTCAGTTCAATCAGCTTGAGGGTGTGGAGAATCCCTTGTCGCGCGGTCCGAAGCGCTATGGCGATGTAACCTTTGACCGGCTTTCACCCATGCTCAGCCTATCTTGGGATGTTTCCGAACATTTCGAGTGGGAGTCAGTCGATGCCTTGATGGCCTATGTGACATTGAGCGAGGGTTTTAAGGCCGGTGGTTTAACGATTCTTCCGGATGAAATTGGATCGTACAAGCCGGAGTATGTGCTCAGTACTGAAATTGGATTCAAACTCGATGCGTTAGATCGACGCTTGCGTTTTAACCTGGCGCTTTACGATTCGGATTACAAAGATGTACAGATTGTCGTGCAAAAGGTGTCCTCCTTGGGCGGCCCCATTATCAACAACAATAATGCCGGTCTCGCGCAAATGCGTGGCGCAGAATTGGAATTGACCTGGTTGTTGGGTGATGGCTTGATGCTTCGCGCTAGCGGGAATTACATCGACGCTGAAATTCTGGAGTACGACGACGAAGTTCTGGATCCGGTCTCGGCTCAGCCCATTGCGATAGACCGTAGTGACGAACCTTTTCCCTATATTCCGGAGTATGTCTACAGCCTTTCGGCGCAGTACTCTCTGTTCACTGATGTCGGAGACTTTGATTTTGTTCTGAGTCGTAATGCCAGATCTGGTCAGTATATTGGTAGCGATGCTGCCGCAGGGTTGCCACAGTTTCGCGATGCCGCGACCATTGATGGCGTCACAACCTGGCAGGCTCGCGCCACCTGGACTGCCTTGGATAGCCGCGCGCTTAAACTTTCCCTGTATGGCAATAACCTGACCAATGAGGAGTATATCGCTTCGGGTACGGCAACCTATGCCGGTTTTGGTTCCAATGCTGTGACCATGGGGAAAGAGCGGCACATCGGACTTGAACTGAACTACGAGCTTCGTTGAGTCGGTATTCAATCAATGAAGAAATCAGCCGTTTTGGCTTTATTGCCGGCATTGTTCATGTGTCCGACATCGTACGCGCAAAGCGAAAGCCAGCGTATGGCGTCGGCAATAGAAGAGGTTGTTGTCACCGCGCGCAGACGAAGTGAAAGCCAGCAGGATGTTCCCCTGGCGGTGACGGCGCTATCTAGTGCCGAGATGGCATCCAATAATATCGCTACCATTGCCGACATCTCTAAAATTGCGCCGGGGCTAGATCAGCGAGAAGGACGCAAGCAGGGCGCTTTTGCGATCCGTGGGGTGGGGCAAACCCGGCTGCAGGATCTTCAGTCTGATCCCGGTGTTGGTGTTTATCTCGACGGCATTTTCCTCGCGCGCAATGACAGCCAGCTGGTTGATACCGTCGCGATTCAAAGCGTTCAGGTACTGCGTGGCCCGCAGGGCACACTGTTTGGCAAAAACACCGTCGGCGGCGCCATTCTCGTTACAACTAAAGACCCCTACGAGGAGTTGACTCTCAGCGCCAGCAGTCGGGTCGACAGCTTGGGAAAACGTGACGCACAGATAGCACTGGATTTGCCGCTCATAGACGGCAAACTCTATTCGAAATGGACCTTCGGTAGTATCCGCTCCGACGGTTATGCCGAGGACCTCGATACGGGTAGAGAGCTGGGTGATGACGACCGACTTTTGGGCGCACTCCAGTTACTGTGGGACATCACTGATGACATGTCGCTGAAAACCCTCGCCTACTTCAATAAGCAGGAAGAAAACATTACTCCCTATTATTGTCAGCAGGTTACGACCATCGGCTCTTTAAGCTACACGCGCTCACCGGGTCGCGCCGAAGCCTACCATGAGGCCTGTACTGAAGTTGAAAAACTGATCGGTAGTGGAAAAGTACAATCCGAAAATTTCGGCAATCACTTTTCATCCCGCGATGCGCTGTTTGGTGCAACGTATAGCTGGGACTTACCATCGGGTACTTTTAAAAGCATTAGCTCTTATGTTCTCAAGGGCGATAACAACAGTGACTACGATATCGACGCGACTGACCTGCTCACCATTCGCAATACAGAGTTTATTCGCGATCAACTCAGACGGCAGGGCGTTTACGACAAGGATGGCAGTCGGTACACCATCGGCCAGGAACTGCAATTTTCTGGCAGCGCGATGAATGACCGGCTGCAATATACGGTAGGTGCCTTCGTCTCTCGAGAGTCGCTGGACAATCAAATAGCTGGCCAAGCGCTTACCCGGGAGGGCTGGGTCGGATTTGATTCGCTACCAGGTCTGCCAAGCCCTGCGGACCTTTGCACCTTGGGTGGAATCGGCAACGAAAAATGTTTGTATGTGCGGGGCATCAACACCTCTACGTTGGGTTCTTTCGACAACACGTCTTACGCTGCATTTTCCCAGGTCATGTTTGATCTCATGCCGACGCTACATTTGACAGGTGGTTTGCGCTATTCCTGGGAGAAGCGCGAGATGAAGCTGGAAGCGTTTCAGGCTCAGAGCATTCCGTCGCCACTGCCTGGGGTCATACCCTTGCCTGCGCCTATCGCCAACGGTGTTCCTTTGAGCGTGATGACGGAAACCCAGTTCAACCAGTTGGAGGGTATGGAAAATCCCATATCCCGTGGTCCTGTTAGCTACGGCGAAGTGTCCTTTGAGCGGCTTTCGCCCATGGCAAGTTTGTCATGGGATGCCGGTGAACACCTTCGCTGGGAATCTATAGATGCCTTGATGCTCTATATCACGCTGAGCGAGGGTTTCAAATCGGGTGGGTTAAATGTCGTGCTCGACGGTATCGAACCCTACGATCCGGAATACGTTATCAGTACCGAAGCGGGCTTCAAGCTTGATGCGCTTGAACGTCGACTGCGTTTGAACCTGGCGCTATACAACTCCGACTATCAGGATGTACAAATTCTGGTGACCAAGGCCTCGTCTCTGGGTGCACCCTTGAACCTGACCAACAACGCTGGGCTTGCCAGTATGCAGGGAGTGGAGCTTGAGTTGACGTGGCTATTGAATGAGTCGTGGATGTTGCGGGCCAATGGCAATTACATTGATGCCGAGATTCTTGAGTACGATGACGAAGTGTTGGATCCGGTCACTGCCCAACCCATTGCGGTTGATCGTAGCGACGAACCCTTTCCCTTTATTCCCGAGTATGTCTACAGCCTGTCTGCGCGCTATGCGAGCTCAACGCCCATGGGTGATGTTGAATTTGTGCTCAGCCGTAACACGCGTTCAGAACAGTTTATCGGTGCCGATGCCACCGCAGGGCTGCCGCAATTTCGCAATGCGGCAACCTTAGACGGCATGACAACCTGGTCTGCGCGGGCCACCTGGACACCCTGGGAAGACGAACGTCTTCGTGTTGCGCTCTATGGAAATAACCTGACTGACGAGGCTTACGTTGCCTCGGGTACCGCCTATTACGCCAGCTTTGGAACTAACTCAGTCACCCTTGGCAAAGAACGTCACATCGGACTGGAATTCACTTACGAACTGCGATGATTGTTTTAACTGCGGCTCGCGAAGAATCATAAACCCGTAACACCGGGGGAGCCTGAATGAAGAATCTCATGTTTATGCCCGCAGCTTTTCTTGTCATGTTGTTGGCTGGCTGTAATAGCAGTGACTCCAGTAGTTCGCGGTCTGCACCTGCATCGGCCGACGGACCTGTCGCTGTCACAACAGCCTACCCCGGCGGTGTATGGGAGCCTCCCGAGCCATCCTGGGGTGTTGTCACCCGTGCAGACGTTGTCATTCCCATGCGCGACGGTGTCGAACTGGTGGCCGACATCTACGTGCCCGCAAATCTAAACGATGGCGAGGTGGCGGCAGGTTCTTTTCCAGTCATGCTTCAACAGAGTCCTTACAATACAAGCCGGGAGTCGGGCTCTGCACTGGAAACCGCGGACTATTTTGTTGAGCGCGGCTATATATTTGTCGATGTCGATGTGCGGGGCTCCGGTCGCTCGGGTGGCTCTGGCAGCTTTATGGGGCCGCCCGACCAGCTGGATGGCATTGATCTGGTGAATTGGACTGCGCGGGATCTTAACGGTTCGGACGGCCGTATTGTTATGTTTGGCTGCTCGTATCGCGGCCACAGTGCAATGTATACCTCGGCAATCCTCGGTGCCAACTCCCCGGTCAAGGCAATGATTGCGTCCTGCGCCGGGGGAGACCCTTACCGAGAAATCCATATGCTACAGGGAATTCCGTCTGTGTCCTGGCGCTTCGCCGGACTGTTCTCGCCCGCGGTATTTGGCCCCACCTTTATCCCCTATATGGCGACGAACTACGCGGATTCACAAACCCACGACCAATACGGCCAGGCTGGTGACAACGCCTACTACCGCGATTTTTGGGCGCACCGGGATCACATTGCCGATGCAGTTGGCATTGCTGAAGCCGGTATTCCAGTTCTCATTCAGGCCGGTTGGGACGATAGTGGCTCCGGTGGTGTTGATGTCTACAACTCCCTGCAGAACGCCTGGCACGGACGTGATCCTTTCGCAACGCTGATGCATGGAGAGCCGGTGAGTGACCGATATCAACTGATTGTCGGGAACTGGGGCCACGGCGAAGGGCTTGACGACGGCATTATGTTCCAATGGCTCGAACGTTGGCTGGAAGATGTTGATACCGGTATTGATACCAGTACGCCGATGCATATGCAGGTTATTGAGCCCGGTAATAGCGGACGCTGGATCAATGCCGCCGGATATCCGCTGACATCGGTTTATACGCGCTATTTCCTTCATGGTGATGGCGAGCTTTCAACGCTGGCGCCTGCGGTCCCTGCTATCGAAACTCTAGTCTGGGCCTCCCCTGAGGCCGACGGTGCTGTGCTCGACTACACGACACCGCCTTTTGATGACGGGGCGCTGATTGGTGGGCCTGTGGCTGTGACGCTATATGCCAGCTCAAGCAATACAAACCTTATGTTCGTGACCAAACTCTATGACCTTGCTCCCGACGGGACTGAAACCGAGATAAGCCGCTCTGCGGTAATGGGTAGCATGCTGGCTACGGACACTGGCAGCAAGAGTTGGGTTGACGACAACGGTCTCGCGATTCGGCCCTATTTGCTGTTGGAGCGCGATGAGTATCTGATTCCTGGGCAGATCTATAAAATTTCACTCCCCTTTCTTCATCGCATCTTCGGTGTGCAGCCTGGCCATGCTATTCGGCTTTCAATTCGCAGCCAGGAAGCTGCCACTGACTGTTCATTATCGGTCCAGGTCTATTTCCGTAGCGTGCCACGGGCCTGCGATCCTCGGCCGGGGCTACTTGCAACGCTGTTGGGTGGGCAATATGCGCTGCAACTTGGCGGAGTAACGCCGTCGACACTGCAACTGCCGCTTATACCCTACAACGCCTTTCCGGGAGTGAGAACGGGTAAAACACCGACCAGCGGTGACTTTACGTTGCCTCTGGACTGGGGCCAATAGACCCTGCGGGCAATCGTGAAGTGGCGCTGTATGCAGGAGTGGCAAGGCGGTATGTGGATTTATCATTTGAATGGTTTGGTCAGTCGTTTTTAAATTTAAAAATAAGATATAGGGCAGTTTGGCCAGATTAGGACACACAATGATTCAGCAGAAGAGCGTCGAACGTATGAGCAGTAGCAGCCTTGGTGAAAACACTCTGAATGAATTCAGGCAGCGATTTGCTGAGGATCCACTCAGCTTTCTGGATTACCCCAACGAGGTGATTTTTGGTCTGGAGCCGGAAGAATTGGATGCTATGCGACTCGAACTCGCAAAGCAGAAGTTCAACAAGGCCAGAGAAAGCATTGGTATGGTCGGCCGAATGGCCAGTCAGAATAATGTGACAGAAATTACCCAGTTTAATGATCTTCTGCCGGTGTTGTACAACCAGGAAACGTTTAAGGGTTATCCTCAGGCGTGGCTGGAGGCCGGTGATTTTCAGCGGATGACCAAGTGGCTGGGCAAGCTCTGCGCGGCAGACTTGAGTCAAGTGGACGCTTCTTCCTGTGAGTTGATTGAAGACTGGATGCGCGTGCTCAAGGAGCAAGCGGGCGTCGATCTGATGATGTCGGCCGGTGCAGAAGGTAAGGCGTCTTTCCTGCCGCGGACCTTCGACGAGTGGGATGTTCTTATGCGCATCACTTACGCCGGCTTTGAGAAAAGCAAAGGCCCTAATGGCGAATCGATTGCGCTTCGCCCCGGAGTGGATCGGGTGCCTTTGGTGTATCCGGGTGCACGTCACGGTGCCCGCTCCTGGCGCTTTATGGATTACTACGAAGACAAGTTTGGCGAAGGTCTGGTTGACGCGCCCTTGGGGTATGTAGACTCGGATCTCGTCAGTCTAGCCGGGCGAATTCGTGAAGCCAGCCGAAAGGGGGAGGCTGGTTCACTGCAGATAAACCCGAAGTTGCTTGAGCGAAAAGCGGACGTTGCGCGCAGCAATGCCGAGTTGCCCGGACAGTTTATGGGCCTGATGGATCGAATGATTAATCAGTATCGCGGCGAGCGGATTATTTTCTACGGCAGCATGAAGATCATCTACAACCTTGCGCAGCAATTCAAAGAGCAGGGTGTCAAAGGTGCTTACAGTCCGGACTCCTTTATCATTTGTGGTGGCGGTTTTGACGGAGAGGAACCTCCCGCAGATTGGAAAAAAGAAGTGAAAGAGGCGCTGGGTCTGTACGAAGGCCAGCTGCGCGTGGGCTATGGCATGCAGGAAGGTTTGTGGGCCATGCAGGCCTGTGAACACGACAAGTACCATATTCCTCCCACAATTATCCCCTTTGTCTTGAATGAGGAAACGGATGAGCCGCTGCCTCGGACTGGAAAACAGACCGGATCGCACGCATCGAAGGGGTGAGCAAGGTCACCC
>JBFKDP010000135.1:0-9893 GCA_041619575.1 Litorivivens sp. | reverse complement strand
TTCAGTGCGTCATCGACTTTGTCGTTAAAGTCCTGAGTCGCCTCAAGTGTTGGCTCCATTGCGCGCGCACCGGTTTGCTGCAGCAACTCCAGACACTCGAGGGCGTAATGGATCTGCGACTCAGAAGTTATATTTTGACCACCAGCATGATTAGGGGCACTGTTCGGCCCCACGGTCATAAAGTAGTTGGGGTAACCCGGTACGGCAACGCCCAAATAGCCACGCGGATCATCCTTCCATTCCTCGCGCAGGCTTCGCCCACCCCGGCCAACAATATCCATAATGCCGACCATATTGGCAGTGTCGAAGCCGGTGGCACAAACAATCACATCCACCTCGATGCGCGTGCCATCTTTCAGCACAATGGCATCTTCAGTTACATGATCTATCGCTGAGGTTTCAAGGCTCACATCGTCACGCTTTAGCGTATTTAACCAGTTGATGTCCATGACGATACGCTTGCCGAATACCGGGTAATCCGGAATTAGTTTGTCCAACAAATCAGGCCTGTCGGCCAGTTTTTCACGATAGTTCCCCAGACAATACTCACGCACCATATCGTTAGCAGCGGACACTGATCGATCCTGATGCGGCCAGTCCCAATCCACCTGAATGTTTTGGTATAAGCCGTCCGCCGCAAACCAGTAGGAGCGGAAACGGAACCACTCAGCATAGTGCGGGATATTCTGCTGCGCCCATCGCACGGATTCTGACACTTCAATATAATGATTGGGCATAACCCAGTGTCTGGAGCGCTGAAGTACGGTGAGATGTTCAACCTCGTCGACAATGCTGGTGCCCACTTGTACGCCACTGGCACCAGTACCCAACAGCGCCACGCGCTTGCCTTTCAGGCTGACGCTATGATCCCAGCGAGCGGTGTGCATCAAAGCCCCACCAAATTCCTGCAGCCCCTCGATCTCCGGCCACTTCCAACGGTTCAGCGGGCCGTGAGCATTAATAATGGCGTTGACGACCATCTCGCGTCTGCCATCTTCGTCGTCCAACGTAACTTTCCAAGTCTCTGTTTGTTCATCAAACTCACAGGACGTCACACAGGTATTGAACACAATGTCTTTGCGCAAGTCGTACTTGGCCGCCACACCCTGTAAATACTGCTGAAATTCGGGTCCCGCTGGCGTGTAATGTGACCAGTCTGGGTTGAGCTCAAACGAATAAGAATAAAAGTGGCTGGGGGTATCAACCCCACAACCGGGGTAGGTGTTTTCCAGCCAAGTGCCGCCTATGTCGGAATTCTTTTCAATCACCTGGTAATCATAACCTGCCTCGCGCAGCTTAATAGCGGCCAGCATGCCAGTAAGACCAGCGCCAATAACCAGCACTTTGAAATCATCTCGTGGAGCAGCGCGCTTCGGACGCTCACTTCGAGCTTCCGGCGGCTCGAAGCCCATCTGCTCTTTCAGCATGGGAATAAATTCTTCTGCCACGGGCTCACCAACAGCAACACTCAGCATTCTTCGAAACAGGGCTTCATCTGGCGGTACAGCTTTGGGCGCGGGGTCGCGCGTCAGCACGTCAAACAACTTGTCCTGTAGTTCCTGCAACAATTCCGCCGGAATTTCCTTTGGCAGATCAAAAATGGAATTGATGTAGGGTTCAAATCGATCCAGCAAATCGCGGTCGTGAGTAAAGTAAGTATGGACCATCAGTAGAGACGGCACTTCCCCTTCCTGCAAGGCACGACGCAGCGTTCCGTGATTGGTAATCGGCAGCGAGGCATTGATGCCGATTAGTGGTTGGTCCTGCTTGTTCATGACCGGAATCTCCCGAAAGCTTAAAGCGCAATGTGTTATAGTTATCTTATAGATAAGTTATATAGAATTCAAGCTCGCTTTCAGCGACCATACTCTGAGAGAACCCTCCAAAGCAGCGAATCAAAAAGGAATTTGATCCCAAGTTACTATTGGCTTACTTCCAGCACAAAATAAAGCATTACATGTCGGCAACTTTCAGTACGATTTTGCCTCGATTATGGCCTTTCTCGAGAATGCGGTGCGCATCGGCCACGGACGCCAACGGATATTCGCTGATCGGCGGCAGCGTAAGTTCACCGGTAACGAGTAAATCGGCGATCTGTTCAAGCATGGGCGCACAGTTAATATCATTCATCGTAGAAAACACCCGATTCACTCCCTTTGCTGCGCCTGCTGCAGCCGCCGCCGGTATATCGCCGTCATCAACAAGGGTCGGGATGCTCACAAAAGTGCCGCCGGCTTTTACCAAATCCAAGCCTGCAGGTAAGGTGCTGACGCCCACGGCGTCCATAAGATAATCGAGCCCCTCTGGCGCCCACTCGCGAACAGCCTCCATCACGTTTTCGGTTTTGTAATCGATAACACGATCGACTCCCAGCGATTTCAGGTAGTCCACATTGGGCGTACTGCAGGTGGCCGCTACCCTTGCACCCTTCCAACGCGCAAATTGTACGGCGAAACTACCAAGCCCGCCGGAGCCACCGTGAACCATCACCAGCTGTCCCGCCTGCAAATCAGCGTTGACAAACAAACCCTGCCAGGCGGTTAAGGCCGCCACCGGCAAAGCGGCTGCCTGGTCAAACCGCATGCCATTGGGAATCAACGCCACCCGGTCAACATTGGCCACAGCGTATTCCGCATAACTGCCCTGTCCACCCTGGCCATGATTGGTCGGCGTAAACACCCGGTCACCCACCGAAAACTGGGTAACACCCTCTCCTACCGCGGCCACAACACCGGCTGCGTCAAATCCGATAATGTAAGGGAAAAAATACGGTCGATACTGTTCCAGCATGCCCTGCCGGTTCTTCCAGTCGGCAGGATTCACACCGGCATAGGCAATCTGCACCAACACTTCACCTGGCCCCGGCTCAGGTGTTGGCATATCGGCCAGTTTAAGCTTTTCCGGGCCGCCGGTTTCCTCAATAATCATTGCTTTCATCGTGTGGTCCTTGCAGTAAAAAGAGCGCGGACGAACCGCGCGAGGAAGGGACTGGTTAAGTTCATGATCCACTTGGATTCACTTGATGTTGAAGGCGACCGAATAAGCGAACACCCCTCATCCAGACTATTTTTCTCGCCTCGCTGGCGGGCGAGAGCGCTTTAGGACTGACGCTTACTACTGTAATTTTTCCAGGAAAAATTTCACCATCACGTCATAGGTCTCACGCGACTCAGGCAAATGCAGCGCATAGAAGTGCCCGTGCGGCATGGCATCAAATACCACAAGCTCTGCATCACGTCCGGCGCGTAACAACGCGCGGTGGAAGTTGGAAGTAGCACTGAGCAAAGCGTCGCGAGTGCCAGTAATAAATAGCGATGGCGGGAAATCCGCGAGGTCTGCCGATTCGGGGGCCAGTACCGGGTCGTGCGGGTCAGCACCACCAAGATAAGCTTGTACTTCGCTAAGCTCGTGATCTAGCGGAAAGCTTTGACTTCCGTAGAATCCGGCCAGAGTGAAAATCTGACGGCTGTCACCAAAATCGTAGAGATTACCGCCCGCAGAGAGTATGCCCGCGCAGGCTGGCATCTGCAGGCCCTCCTGTTGAATACGCACGAGCGCCTGTCCGGTCAGAAAGCCGCCGGCTGAGTTGCCGTAGATCCCAATCTGATCGGCCTGATGCGTCTCGAGCACCGCCCGATAAACCCCGACAATATCGTCCAGCGCAGCAGGATAAGGGTGCTCAGGGGCCAGACGATAGTCGATAGCAATTACCTCCAACTGGGCCAGGTGGGCCACCGGGATGGCCTCAACCAGACAACCAGACCCAATCACAAAACCGCCGCCGTGCATATTCAGCAAAATGCGACCCCGGTTTTCTTCCGGAATAGTTTCGGGGGTTATACGATGACAACGCACACCAGCGATGGTGGTCTCTTCAACGTTGACCGGATACATCTGCTGAGCCATTGCATTGAGCCCCTCAAAGGCCACGTCCGTCGCCTCACGGGTATACCACATGGGGATGGGCTCATCGGGCATGGGCGCGTCGCCCCAGGGGTTTGATGCCAGATAAGCCTGTGCTTCCGGACTCACGCTCGTCGGCACTTTGACCTCAACCTCACCCAGACGCACGGTACCCTTGTTATCAATCGGGTATGACATTCTCAGTGCCCTCCGGAAAGTAGCTCAACCACTTCAATCAAATGCCCCTCAACGTCTTCAATAAACGCGACCTTCACACCGTGCTCTGGCATGTCTCGCACAGGCGCCACCACTTTTCCGCCGGCGGATTTGGCTCGCTCAACCAGGGCAACCACATCATCCGTCTGAAAGCCGCTGATGGTTTCAGCGGACGATGGGGCCTGCTGGTCGTGGAATTTAAACAGCACAAATGTTGCCGCCCCTTCCGCCGTGGGATTAAACATGATTTCACTGATATCCCGGCCGCCGACATCGCTGTCAACACGCACCATTTCCGTTAACCCGAAGACGGACTTATAGAAGTCTGCCACTTTATCCAGGTCAGTTACTATCAGTTTGGAGAATCCGAAATGATCAGTCACGATAAAAAACACCTTTTACTTATAGATAAATTATTGTGTAAACTATATTCTAAATGGCGAGCCGTCAAGTCGCTGAAGTTGAATATGAACGTCTGGCAATGTTTTGTCAGAAACCGGCTTTCACGACTTTCGTGGCAGTACGCCGCCGCATGCCGATAGCAATATGGAACAACACAAATAGAATTCAGGAGACAAATATGGGTCGGGAAGCGCTTTTCCGCCAATCCATTTTCGATACCTTGCGGCGCAGCGCAGCACGCCATCCGAGCAAGCTCGCGATCAAGCATCTGAACCACCAATGGACTTACGCTGAACTCTACGACCTGTGCCTATGCATCGCCAATGGCCTACGTGAGCGCGGCATTCAAACCGGCGACCGGGTAGCCATCCTCTCACGCAACTCCGGCACCTTTATCGCCACGCGCTACGCCATAGCAGCCGCTGGCGCGATTCTGGTTCCCGTCAATTTTATGCTGAACACAGAGGGTGCAGCATACATCCTAAAACACAGTGGCGCGAAACTGTTGTTTGTGGGTTCCGAGGAAAAAAAACTTGCCGAATGTGCAGCCCAATCCTGTCCGCAGCTTGACGAACTGATCTGGATGGAAAACTTCTACGGTGATGATACGCCTTCAGGTTTCAGCTCCTTTAAGTCGATCATCAGCGAGCATCGTTTTACTGGCGAGCCTGATTTGTCATTGCGCGTGCCGGCACAAATCATCTACACCAGCGGTACCGAATCCGCACCTAAAGGTGCAGTACTGAGTCATGAGGCGGTCATCTGGCAATATGGCAGCTGCCAGATCGAGGCGGAGATTCAGGAAAGCGACAAGGCGTTGCATGCACTACCGCTTTATCATTGTGCACAACTGGACTGCTTTCTCGGCCCTTCAATACAGGTGGGCGGTACGAATATCGTCACCTCAGATACCAGCCCCGAGAATCTTCTGACGCTGCTCTCCAGCGAGGAAATAAGCTCCTTCTTCGCGCCGCCCACGGTATGGATCGCGCTACTCAATCACCCGCTATTTGATCAGGTCGACCTAAGCAAGCTAGCAAAAGGCTACTATGGCGCATCCATTATGCCCGTCGAAATCATGAAAGAGCTATTGCGCCGCCTGCCACATATACGATTGTGGAATCTTTACGGCCAGACCGAAATCGCCCCCGTAGCCACAATTCTCAAACCCGAAGATCAACTGCGTAAACCCGGCGCGGCTGGCAAGCCCGTCATTCACGTTGAAACCCGGTTGGTAGACGACGATGGCAACGACGTCGCTATGGGGGAAGTAGGCGAAGTGGTACATCGCTCTCCGCAACTGATGACTGAGTATTTCAATGATCCTGAAAAAACCGAGGCAGCGTTTTCCGGAGGCTGGTTCCACAGTGGTGATTTGGCAACCAAAGACAGCGAGGGCTACATAACGATCGTAGACCGTAAAAAGGACATGATTAAAACCGGCGGCGAAAATGTCTCCGGGCGCGAAGTAGAGGAAGCCATCTACCAGTATTCAGGCATCGAAGAGGTCGCAGTAATAGGCCTGCCCCACCCTAAATGGATTGAAGCAGTCACTGCCGTAGTGGTGGCCAAGAAAGGCAGAACCATTAGTGAAGCGGCACTCCTCGAACACTGCCGGGCTGTGCTGGCCACTTTTAAGGTGCCCCAAAAAATCATTGTTGTAGATACGCTGCCGCGTAACCCCTCGGGCAAAATACTCAAGCGCGACCTGCGACAGACATACTCAGACAGTTTCAGCTAACAAGGCGACATTCGATGAAAACACGCATTACCGAACTGCTTGGCATACAACACCCCATTATTCAGGGCGGTATGCAGTGGGTAGGCCGCGCCGAACTTGCCTCTGCCGTTTCCAACGCAGGTGGCTTGGGAACACTCACCAGCCTTACCCAGCCAGACCCGGAAGCCCTGTATCAAGAAATTCTACGTTGCCGTGAAATGACGGACAGACCCTTCGCGGTCAACCTCACGATACTCCCCACCATCAAGCCGGTTCCCTACGACGAGTACCTGCAGGCGGCCATTCAGGGTGGCGTCAAAATTGTGGAAACAGCAGGTCGCAGCCCGGAACCCTACATGGCGATGCTCAAAGCGGCAGACGTCAAGGTTGTACACAAATGCACTTCCGTCAGACACGCGCTGAAAGCCGAGAAAATCGGTTGCGACGCGGTTTCCGTCGACGGCTTTGAATGCGCCGGCCACCCTGGCGAAGATGACATAACCAATATGATTCTCTTACCTGCTGCTGCCGCAAAACTAACCATTCCCATGATTGCCTCCGGCGGAATAGGCAGCGCCCAGAGTATGGTGGCCGCCTTCGCCCTCGGTGCCGAAGCCGTGAATATGGGAACTCGCTTTGTCGCGACCCAAGAAGCACCTGTACACAGCCGAGTAAAGCAAGCCATGGTAGATGCCGACGAACGATCGACTGCACTGATATTCCGCAGCCTTGGCAATACCGCAAGGGTCTTCAACAATGATATTGCCAAACAAGTTATCGCCATCGAGTCTCAGGAGGGAGACACCGACTTCGCCGATCTGCAGCCTTTGGTTGCTGGCGCGCGCGGACGCGAACTAGTCTTGGAACAAGGCAATACCGAAGATGGTATATGGTGGGCCGGGCAAGTGGTTGGCTTGATCAACGATATACCCACTTGCAGGGTGCTAATCGATCGCATGATGAAAGAAACCGAAGAGCTTATTAGCGAGCGATTGGCCAGATTGCTCGACAAAACCAGAAGCATCGCTGCATAGTGCGCGGATACTGTCTTGCTGACATTAGCGTGGTATCTTGCTAATATCTAAGTAATTATTTATTTTTAAGGTATCTACCGGATGGCGCGTTCAGCAAAGTCAGACACACCGTCGAAAAAGGCGACCCCCAAAAAAAAGGCTGCCCCTAAGAAAAAGGCAAGTACAACCCCAGCCAGATCCAAGAAATCCGGCGCAGGACGCCCCAGCCGATTATCCAGGGAGATGATCCTCGATACCTCACTAAAGCTGCTGGATCAGTATGACGTGGAAGGCTTTACCCTCGCCAGAGTCGCGGGAGAACTCGACACAGTTTCAATGGCACTTTACAACTATTTCCCCAGCCGCGAAGCCTTATTGGCCGAGCTCGCGAATCACATCTGCAAACAGTTTGTTATGCCCAAGGCAAAGCGCAACCAGACCTGGCAGAAGACCCTCCGCGACTGGACCTACACCCTGCTCAATCTCGCTCAAAAATACCCCATGATGATCAAAATCACCGGCATGGAAGGAAAAACCTCCGCTGGCTGGTTGCGTATTTCCCGCATTGTAGGCACAACACTCTACGAAGCGGGATTCCGTGACAAAGCCCTTGCGCTGAACAGCTGGCTATTTTGCTGCAAAGCCATTTCACTGGTGCAGGCAGAAGTCATGGGCGGATTCCACTCACCCGTGTCGCTGTCACAACTGGAAGAACTCGAAACGGAAGAGCAGGAGCACTTCTTGATGCTACGCCCATTCCATGCAGAAATTACTGGCGCTGACGTTATGGAAGAAGGCATCTCGGACATGGTGGCCAACCTTGAGAACAAGCTGAGAACCTAAGCGCAGAGATCGATTGAAATTTCAGCCCATAGTTTCTTAGAGACCTTATTTCGGGACGCAATCCTCTCACTCCGACCAGTAAAAAAACGTTAAGGATCGACAAACCTGATTCGTGAACGCTTTGACACGCAAATTTGATCAATCTCCGACCGACAGATCCGCCCACTTAACAAGCTCTGACCGGGGCCGATCGGCGGTCTCTGCAAGTTGATAACGCACCGATAACAAGCCTTCTTTGTAGCCAGCGGTATCGAGCCAATTGACTCCTGCGATCGGCTTTGAAGAAATATACACGGTGTAATCTCCATCGTCGTCAATTTCAATAGACCGATTATTCAGGGTAATTCCGGGAAAATGCTTATAGTCTAGCGATTGCAGCCAGCGGTTTTGGAGCGAAATAGACCAGTAATCAACCTTGGGAGCTTTACCTTTCACGACCAGCACTTCGTCGTCGGCAATATCAAACCACGTTCCGTAATAGATATTATCTTGCGTCGGGTAGAACACGCCTCCAAAATCTGCGTTATATTCTTTGGGAACATCGAAGTTGTTTGGCTTTCTCTGCAGCATACTCATCAATGCAATATTGCCGTTCACCGTTTCAAGAAAGAATTTCGTAGCGCGGTCTATCCGCGCGGCAATTTGTCCGCTGCTTTCCAACTTATAGGCTTCTTGGCCAACCAGACTGATCGCCACCTCGGCCTCATTCGCCGTCGCTCTATCATGAAAGTACTCTCTAACCATAACCAGATGCGTATCATCGTCCAGCCTCAGCCAGTTCCCATGATAGTCGTTCGGCCTGATTCGACTCAAAAGCAGTGTGAAATCACCATTCCCGTCGGTTTCCAGCTCCTGTGTAGAAATATTACCTGCCGCGCGGTTCCATCCGTTAATAGACTTTCCATACAAAGCAAAGCCTAGGTAACTGGCATCTTGTCGGTTGCCTGAAATGAGGTACTGATACTTTGAGGAAATTTCAGCGGTAAGGTAAACGGCATCCGGACTGTCGCCCAAAAACTTGCGGTAGTCAGACATCCAATTCGTGAATTGGGGCGCGGCGGGGTCACCTTTCGCTAACTTCATCTCCAGAGCAGCAGAGGCTAACTGGGCCAAATATCGCATACCGTCAATCTGTTCACGCTCATTGTCCGTCGTGTCAAATACCCGCACCGCGCCAGATTCGAGTGCAATCAGAAATTTTTGCCACGCAATCGCGACCGGTCGGTCGGCCGACCATTCCTGCGGCGGAGCCTCAACAATCACCTCGCCACGCATTGTGCCAAGCATGAAGCTCAGGCCCGACAAAACTATCAATAATACAAAGGTAACAATGACTTTCATAAATACTCTCTTACCCGACCTTTGTGTAACTCCAGAGCAATATCAGATTCTCTTCATATAGCAAAATCAGTCTTGTCGACAAAGACGCGTCGAGAGTCGGCGCCGCCCAGCAATTTCAGCCTTGCTGACTATCCGCCAGCTGCTGGGCTTTCATGCTCAGTTCCGCAGCTTTGAAACAGTGGGCCTGTGTCATTGCCAGTTCTGTGCGATTCAGGCAGTCGAGAATCATCTGCCCAAAGAAGGGAAAACCCGAAGTCCCCAGACACTCGCGTTTTTCGACACTTTCACCGTTCACCCGAATTATCACCGACGCTGGCGCTTTTTGGGTGGGGTCGATGTATTTGCGCAGCTCCAAGGTTCCCTGTGTGCCGACGATAAAAGTTCGGCCATCACCCCAGGTAGGCAGCCCTTCCGGGGTGTACCAGTCTACCCGACTATAAAACGAAGCCCCGTTG
>JBFKDP010000134.1:0-9906 GCA_041619575.1 Litorivivens sp. | reverse complement strand
GCCGTTACCGACCCGATGATAGGGCAGGTCTCGGACAACTGGCGCTCACGCTGGGGCCGACGTCACCCCTTTATGCTGGCAGGCAGTGTGCCATTTGGCATTGCGGTTGTATTACTGTTTAACCCCCCCGAGGCATTGGGGCAAACGGGGCTGTTTTGCTGGTTGCTGGGGGGAGCCGTTGCCGTACGATTGATGCTGACCTTGTTTTTTGTACCTCACTTGTCGCTCGGTGCCGAGATCGTTCGCGATTATCATGAGCGCACCTCGCTAATCGGTTACCGCGTATTTTTTGCCTACTTTGGCAGTCTGGTCGTCTCGGTTGCGGGTTTCGCGCTGTTTTTTCCGGCTACTGAGAATTTCAGTAATGGTATGCTGAATCCCGCGAACTACGGTGGTTTCGGTGTCTTTGTCGGTCTTTTAGGCTCGGTCGCAATGCTGTGGTGTATTGCGAGCACCTTTCACTTTATTCCCACACTCAAGGCGCCGGCCGAGCGACACAGCACGCGACATTCTCTGTTTGCCGTTGTTGCCGTCTTTACCACGTTGCGAGAGCGGGCATTTCGTGTGCTGTTTTGTGCGACATTGATGTTTAATGTGCTTGCCGGTGTAAGCCTGACGCTACTGGTCTATGTGGCGACCTATGTGTTTGGTTTTGATTCCCGGCAGCTGGCCCTGATTTCTACTTCTCCCCTGATAGGTATTGTGCTGGCCTCCGCCATCGCTCAAGGGCTTTCGCGAAAGCTGGACAAGCGCCTGGCTTCAGGCCTGTGCGCACTATTGGGAGCTCTGTTGTCGTCCACCCCTATGTTGTTATTCCTCGGGGGTGGATTTGATGGCATGGATGTATCTGCCAAGCTTTGGCTGGTGTATCTGTTCAATGGAGTAGCGCAGGGCTTTTTTATCGCTTTTGTGATTTTGCTCGACTCTATGCTTTCTGACACGGCGGATGAACACGAGGTCAGCACGGGGCGGCGCGAAGAAGGTCTGTTTTTTGCCGCCCGCTCTTTTGCAACCAAGGCCAGTTACGGTTTGGGCAGTTTTTTTGCTGGTATAGCGCTGGATCTCATTGCATTCCCGCGTGGTGCCGCGCCAGCGGATGTGGCCTCGGACTCGGTCAATCGACTGGCGATTGTGGCTGGGCCCTTACTGACCTTTCTCTTTGTCTTTGTGCTGATCATTCTCAATCGCTACCCTCTGGATGCAGCGCGCTACAGGCAGATTAAGAGCGCCTTGCAACGCTGATTTTGCAGCATAGCGGAGACATTGGAAGTACTAGTTTTAAGTATAAAGGCACGGGTAAGGGGCTGGAGCCCTGAGGTGCCAAGCGGCTGGCGAAAATCGTATCGGCGCTCGAGCCTCCTTGACATCTCAGGTCGTGGTATTGGCTAGCAAAATCACTATGATCGACGCTGTGACGTCAAATTGATGAGACTGGGCATTTACTGAACTCAGCCCCCGGTTGGCGTTCCATACGGTGTTTTGCACAAAATTCAGCGCATAATTAATCAATAACTATAGGTATTGCGCGGTAAGTTTGATCCGTCTGCTATGGTTGTGGCGGCACCGGTAATCAGTAACTGAGCATAAAACAATAAAGGAGTTCACCGTCCCATGAGTGATCGATTTGCCTACTGTGACCATGTTGTCGAAAGCCTGACCGAGGCCGGCCACAAGAACCTGCTGGATATTTTTGATTCTACGGTAGTGAAGTACGCAGACCGTATCGCATTTAATGCACTCGGTCAGGATATGACTTTTGCCGAGCTGGAGCACAAAAGCCGGGCATTCGCTGCTTGGCTGCGTGGCGATGGTGGCCTGCAGCCCGGTGATCGCGTAGCGATTCAGTTGCCAAATCTGATGCAGTATCCCGTGGCGGCCTGGGGCATTTTGCGTGCTGGGCTGGTGCTCGTAAATACCAATCCACTGTACACCGAACGCGAGCTGGAGCATCAGCTTACAGATTCAGGCGCGCGAGCCGTGCTTATGCTCAGCGAATTCCTGCCCACGGCGGAAAAGGTCTTGCCCAATACGCAGGTTGAAACACTGATTGTCACCAATATCTTCGACATGATTGAGCCTCAGCCCGCTCCGGAAACGCCCCTGGCTCAGCAGCTCAGATTGGTGACCTTTCCTGAAACGTTAGATAGCGGGGCAGATGCCGATATACCGGTTTGTGAAGCCGGTATGCAAGAAGTTGCGGTGCTGCAGTACACCGGAGGCACAACAGGTGTAGCCAAGGGCGCAATGCTGACGCACGGGAATCTCTACACCTACGTTCACCAGGCTGAAGCCATGAAGGCCGACGACCCTGACTATAGTGAACATACAGAAGAGATTTTGATTGCACCACTGCCCATTTATCACATATTTGGTTTTACGCTATACCTCATCGGCAACTTTGCTAGTGGAGGGCAGTCGGTTCTGATCCCTGATCCGCGGAATCTTGATGGCATGATGGATATTATGAAGTCCTACCCGTTTACGGGTTTTGCCGCCGTCAATACCATGTTGGTCGGTATGCTTCAGAATCCGAAGTTTGACGAGATCGACTGGAGTCACAATCGCGGCACGATTGTCGGTGGGGCTGCGCTTGTACCTGAAGTCGCCAAGGAATGGATTGCCCGTACCGACACCAAGCTCTTTGAGGGCTATGGCTTGTCTGAGACGGCTGCCGTTGTCAGCGTGAATACCCACGGGCACAACCGTCTTGGTACTGTCGGTAAGGCCCAGCTTGGCGAGGAAGTTAAAATTGTCGACGCGGAGGGTAACGAAGTACCTGACGGTCAGGAGGGCGAACTGGTTGTTCGCGGTGGTCAGGTAATGCGAGGCTACTGGAAGCGGCCGGAGGCCACGGCAGAATCCATTGATGCAGAGGGCTTTTTCCGTACTGGCGACGTCGCCGTCCGTGAACCCGATGGCTATTTTCGGATCGTCGACAGACTCAAAGACATGATTATTGTTTCCGGTTTCAACGTTTACCCCAATGAGATTGAAAACGTTGTTTACGAACATCCGGACATTGTTGAAGCGGCGGTGATCGGCAAGCCAGACTCAAAAAGCGGTGAAGCCGTGGCGCTGTATGCTGTGAGCAAAAATCCCGATCTCAGCGAAGCAGAGTTGAAGGGCTTTTGCCGCCAACACCTCACGGGCTACAAAATACCCAAAACCGTGACCTTTATGGATGAGCTGCCCAAATCGGCGGTGGGCAAAATCTTGCGACGAGAGTTGCGGAGCTAGACCCTAGCCTGCGGTAAACGTGTCGCAGGGGTATACCGTGTTTGACGAGGATCAAGAGTGTAAAGTCGCCGCATGGATGACAAAAAGGGCTTACATGAATTCTCATGTAAGCCCTTTTTTTGTTTGGCTCCGCCTGCTGGGCTCGAACCAGCGACCCAATGATTAACAGTCATTTGCTCTACCAACTGAGCTAAGGCGGATTGGTGCTCTCCAACAGGAGAGGCCGCGAATATTAAAGACCTTTGTCGGAGTCGTCAACCGCTCGAGAAGTGATTTTTTAATCTTTGTGTTTAGTGGTCGTGGTTTGGCAGCACTGGGCCCACAGTAGTAACATGGTCGTTTTACCGTCGTACATATTTCATGAGCAAGTCGTTCAAGGTCGTATCGAAGTTTCAACCCGCGGGTGATCAACCTAAAGCGATACAGCAGCTGGTTGAGGGCATTAATGCGGGCTTGCATTCCCAGACCCTGCTGGGTGTGACGGGCTCGGGGAAAACCTTCACTATCGCCAATGTTATCGAGTCGATTCAAAGGCCGACGATAGTGATGGCGCCCAACAAAACGCTGGCAGCACAGCTCTATGGTGAGTTCAAGGAGTTTTTTCCGGACAACGCTGTGGAGTATTTCGTGTCGTATTACGACTACTACCAGCCCGAGGCCTATGTGCCTTCCTCCGACACCTACATAGAGAAGGATTCCTCGGTCAACGACCACATTGAGCAGATGCGCCTGTCGGCTACAAAGGCCTTAATGGAGCGCAGTGATGCAATCGTAGTTGCCACCGTCTCGGCGATCTACGGTCTGGGTGATCCGGAGCTGTACTTCAAAATGGTATTGCATCTAGATCGTGGCGAGAGGATTGACCAACGCAAGCTGCTGCGGCGGCTGGCCGAACTTCAGTACACCCGTAACGATGTCGCATTTTCCCGGGCGACCTATCGGGTGCGCGGGGATGTGATTGACATCTTTCCTGCTGAATCCGAGCAGCAAGCAGTCCGTGTGGAACTCTTTGATGATGAAATTGAAGCGATTACGCTCTTTGATCCGCTGACGGGTGAGAGTCTGGCCAAGCTGCCACGCTATACGCTGTTCCCCAAGAGCCACTATGTCACGCCGCGTGACACGCTGCTAAAAGCCGTTGATGCCATTGAGGAGGAGCTAAAGCAGCGTCTGGATGACCTGCGCAGCAACCAAAAGCTCTTGGAGGCACAGCGGCTGGAGCAGCGAACCAAGTTCGATATGGAAATGGTGCGCGAGCTGGGTTACTGCACAGGTATTGAGAATTACTCCCGCTATTTGTCTGGCCGTGAGCCCGGCTCGCCGCCGCCAACGCTGTTTGATTACCTGCCGCATAATGCTTTGGTGGTTGTGGACGAATCCCATGTCGGAATCCCTCAGATCGGCGCCATGTACAAGGGTGATCGCTCGCGAAAGGAAACGTTGGTTGAATACGGCTTCAGGCTCCCCTCAGCGCTGGACAACCGGCCGCTGCGCTTTGAGGAGTGGAAGCGGCTGATTCCCCAGGCGATTTTCGTATCAGCCACGCCCGGTCCCTATGAGACCGAGAATGCGGCACGTACGGTTGAGCAGGTGGTGCGGCCCACCGGTCTGATTGATCCGGAGGTCGAGGTTCGCCCGGCCAGCACCCAGGTTGACGATTTAATGTCTGAGATCAGGCTGCGGACCGCTGCCGGGGAGAGGGTGTTGGTCACAACCCTGACCAAGCGCATGTCCGAGGATTTGACGGAATACCTGAGTGAAAATGGTATTCGCGTGCGCTACCTGCACTCAGATATTGATACTGTGGAGCGGGTCGAAATCATTCGCGATCTGCGGCTGGGCGAATTTGATGTTCTGGTGGGTATCAACCTGCTGCGCGAAGGTCTGGATATGCCTGAAGTGTCCTTGGTGGCCATTCTCGATGCCGACAAAGAAGGCTTTCTGCGCTCGGAGCGCTCGCTTATACAGACTATCGGGCGTGCAGCTCGAAACCTGAACGGCAAGGCGATTCTCTATGGCGATGTGATGACAGGGTCCATGGAGCGCGCCATCGGCGAAACCAATCGTCGCAGGGAAAAGCAGATTGCCCATAATGTGAAGCACAATATCACCCCGATAGGCGTCAAGAAGTCCGTAGCCGACATTCTCGAAGGCGCGGTTGCGCCTGGAAGCAAGCGTAGTCGCAAGGGCGGGGCGCGCAAGGCCGCAGAACCGGGTGCAAACTACGATGTAGATCTGCAGAATATGAAACCGGCAGAAGTATCCAAGCTATTAAAAGGGCTTGAGCAGCAGATGGCGGAACACGCCAAAAACTTGGAGTTTGAAGAAGCTGCGCGCGTTCGCGACCGGCTAACGGACATCAAGGAAAGCTTATTTATAGGCTAGCGCACTCAATTGTTGAGAATCCGCTACGGCGTGGCTATAATGCGCGTCCTCTGTGGTTCAACCGGTGTCCGGTTTGAACAAAGGGTAGCGCTTTTGAAAAGTGCAATTGTACGACCGTAGCTCAGCTGGTTAGAGCACCACCTTGACATGGTGGGGGTCGGTGGTTCGAGTCCACTCGGTCGTACCAATTACTTTGGCAGCCTTTGCCACTTACCCCTTAAATATTCTATCCGCCGGCAAGTGATTCCCCGTGCCCCGGCTGCCTCTGAAATCGGTTATTCCCTCTTTTTTCGCAAGCGGCGTTGCCATTGAGCAAGAGGCCGACTACTGTCGATTTACGTTCTGAATTGGAGGCTGCTCTGATGGAAGCCCTGCGAGAGCACGTAGACAGTTGCCCCTACTGCGCGGAGCGCATCACGCTGCTGATTGATGCGACTCAGGCCGGAGAAGTCTATGTGGAGGATTGTTTCGTTTGCTGTCAGCCCATTGTGGTCAGTCTGGTTGAAGCTGGCAGTGGCGAGCTTCAGATTCAGCTCGCCAGCGAGAATGACTAGAACGCCTCTATATTTTGCACTCGGCGTGGTTCTCCCACAGCGCATGCAGGACATTGGCCCGGGTCAGCAGGCCAATAAGTTTTCCCTCTGAAACCACGGGGTAGGATTTCGGTTTCTCCTTACCCATGCGCTGTGCGATATCGATGATGGAATCGTTCGGACCCACGGTCAGTACCTCGTGGCTCATAATGTCGTTGACTGACTGGGATTCCTCACAGTGATAACTGCTGATTAGCATGGTGTGTATGCAATCCTGCTCTGACAGAAAGCCAATGAGCTTGCGTTTGTCGTCAACGACGGGAAGCCCAAGCAAGTGGTGATGAATCAGGCGCTCTACCGCGTCGTCCAGCGACTCACCAGCTTTGACAACCGGTGGGTTCTCAATCATCACGTCTTTTACCAACATTTGTGTCATAGCGACTTCTCCCTGCTTTTCTCAACACTATACGCCCAAAAATGCGAAGCGATAAGCCTATCCATGCGGGGAAATTCACAGCCTCCTTCTTGGTATTTAATTGAGGAGCTGCGCTGTGCTGTAAGCGTGTTGTGGATTCAAATCGATAAGAGCGCTGGCGTAAAAACGCTTTTTCTACAGGGGCTTAGGGTACATTTATGAGGTCACCCTCAGCTCTTGTGCCCGGTATGCAGCCAGGGGCTTAAGTCTGAGAGAACTTGCTCTTAGTTGAACGGCAAAGGGCCCGGCATTGCGCGGGCCCACGCTCATATTGGGCGAGCAGGCCTAAAAGTTATGCGTGCTAACCGTATCGGCAGTCACTGCAATGTTGCTGGTACCAACAAAGGTAATGTCTTCATCGCTCTCTGGTAGGTCGTCAAGTGACTGGCACGTGAAGGCGATCGTGTATTGGCCGGCGGCGACAAAGCCGATCTGATAGCGATACTCGGCAGTATTACTATCGAAGCTCACGTCAGCTAATGTCAGGGGGTTGCTTTCCGGTGTAGTGCCATCGCTGTCATCTGTGCCGTGGTCCCCGTCGCCATTGGCGTCAATATTGACGTCTCCGGTATCGGCGTCGCTGCTGCTATAGAGATAGACAGAGTGACCTTCGTCGGCAGCAACGTCATTGGTGCAGGAGAGGTCATTAATGAGTGTGGCGTTAACGGTCCCTTCAATCGTGCCTACCTCTGCATTGTTGATTAGCCGGAGGGAGGGGCGGAGCAGGTAGTGGTTCTGGCTGCTCGGCTTGGTCAGTGCTTTGCGAAGCTCAACGTCAATGGTGAAGTCGGCATCACCTCCCACGGGAACGACAAACGGCGATGAGAGCTGGAGGAAACGTCTTGCCTGGCTTTGAGATTGGGGCTGTTGGCCTGGAATGAACAGCGGAAATTGCTGGCCGTTGTCCTCCTCAACCATTGAGGCAGGTGTTCCGCCAACGACGAAGAGCCTGATGAATTCGTAGTCTCCAGCGCTCACCTGAGTGTCGCCGAGAATTGGGGCGGAAGCATTACCTGTGAGATCGAGCAGGTTATCAATGGTCACAGGTGTATCGAAGTCAATGCTGGTGATGCTGCCTTCCTTGGGCTTTAGGGCGATGCCGTCAAAGGTGACTTTCACTGTGCTGACACCATCCACGGGTGCATCAGTTATGTCAAAGGAAGCGGTGCCCGTCGAACCAGCGGGCGAGTCGCTGCTACTGCCGTTGCACCCTGCAATCAGCAAGGCACCGAATAGAATAGCCAGTTGGCTGCAGTGTCTCATCCTGCGTACTCCTTTATTACTCACTGGATTGTGACTCTAGATTGATTTGTGACCCCTTAAAGCTAGCATGTATGAGGGGGCTAGAGTGCTGCATTCTGGGGTATGGATACACTCAATATAGTAGGGGGTGATCGCCTTCACAATCCGCCGAAGAAGTTGGCGTTAATTGTGCCAATATTCACGTTGTGAGAATCTCCCCCAAGCGAGCCCTTGGTCAAAACCAACCCTACAAAAGTGTAATGATGCTTTAATTGAAAAAAGTAGAACGCTGTGTAACTTTAGTCGAAATACGCTTCCAAGCATCACTACAATAATGACTGGCCGCAGGGTCTGCCGTACCAAAGGAGTTTTTCATGGATCGCTATATCGTAGTTTCTTCCGATTGCCACGCAGGGTTGCCGCCCGAGCGTTATCGGGATTATCTGGACCCCCAATACCGTGAAATGTTCGATATGGCATTACCGATTCAGCTGGAAATGACTGAAAAGGCTGAACAAAGCTTTCTCATCAAGGATATTAATGACGAATGGCGTGCTGGCGTAGAGCACGGTCTACACGGTGCCTGGGATCACGATCAGCGAATTAAAATGCTGGATGAGGACGGTATTGCCGGCGAGGTTATCTTTGTCGACGGTATTACCGAGCGCAACAGTCCGCCCTTTGGTGCGGGCCTTGGACTGGGTTCGGACGAGGAGATCGTGCCAGAACTGCAGTGGGCGGGGGCGCGTGCTCACAACCGCTGGCTGGCCGAGTTCTGCTCACAGGCGCCTGAGCGTCATTGTGGTGTCGCCTCGGTACCGCTGCTGTGGGATATAGAAGAAGCGGTCAAAGAAGTGCGCTGGGTGAAGGAGAATGGCCTAAAAGCAGTGCTTATTCCACTGTCAACCGGGCCGTTCGAGCCCTATCACCATGTCAAATACGACCCTTTCTGGCAGGTGTGTGAAGATCTCGGCATCATCGTCAATTTCCATTCCGGCGGCGCGATGACAAAGGAATACTTTGGTAAAAACTTCCCGGAAGAGGCGCCGGATAACTATCCGGGTGGCATGGGCGTTTACGTCTCAGAGGTGTTTTTCTGGACCTACCGGCCCCTGACTTTCATGATCTGGGGAGGGGTATTTGAGCGTTTCCCCAAACTTAAGGTGGCTGTCACAGAAACAGGCACTAGCTGGATGCTGCCGCCATATTTACAGTTGCTCGACCACAATTACCACGATGTCCATTTCTCGGCCAAGCTGGGTGACTTCCGCTCCCACTTGTCCATGTCACCAACAGAGTACTTCCGCCGCAACGTAGGTATCGGTGCGTCCTGTATTCCGCGTGGTGATATGAAGTACCGCCATGATATGGGCATCGATCAGGTAATGTGGGGCAGTGACTATCCACACCCGGAAGGCACCTGGCCGAGCACCAGAGAGGCGGTGGTGGATACCTTCCACGGCCTGCCCGATGATGAAGTTGCGAAAATGCTGGGCGAGAATGCTATCCGCTTTTACGGTTTTGATCGTGACAAGCTGGCACCTATCGCCGAGCGTATAGGTCCCACCCGTGAAGACCTGTCAGTCAAGGTCTGATGTGGTTTGCCCCGGGAAACCGGGGCACATTCATTACTGCAGGGCAGGCAGCAGGCTGGTCAATAGTGCACCAGCTTCCGGGTTGCCAGTCTGCTGCAGGTAGTCGGCTCCGACCTCAGAAAACTTCGGAATCATTTCTGCGCTCATCCCCAGCGACTGGAATTGTGAAACCAACCGGGATCCTGCTTTGGCTTCCGGACTGTAGCTGGAGGCCATACTCATGGCCTGATTCATCAAGCCCCCTTCATTGGACTCCGTCACCGCCGGTGCAGCCGCGATAAGCGACTGAGCGCCTGGAATGGCATTGGCCAGAGTGGCGTACTCGGTATTTGCCAGCAAGGTTTGTGCGGCTTGCAGTAGCGCGCCCATGCCGCCGGTCGCTTGCGTGCCTGTCACTCCGAGGCTCTGAGTCAGCATCGGCAGTAATTGCAAACCTGTC
>JBFKDP010000133.1:0-9919 GCA_041619575.1 Litorivivens sp. | reverse complement strand
GCGGCGCAGTCAGCCACGCGGGAGCACACGGAGCCGCTGATATGGGGCGATACTGAGGACGCGCTCACTGCCTTCGTCGCCTTTGTAGAGGCACAGAACTTGCAGTGTGTCAGGGGGGGGCGCTTCCTCCATGTGATGGGGCAATGCAACAAGGGCCTAGCCATGCAGTTGCTGATCGAGCGTTGTTACCCGGGAACTAGCGGTCCAATTGTTGCGCTGGGTGACAGTGAAAATGATCGACCCATGCTGGAACAGGCGGATATTGCGGTGGTAGTGCGCAGCGCCAAACATGCCCCGCTCGATATTGCCGGGCACAATAAGGTATTTACAACAGAGGCTGTGGGTCCGCAGGGGTGGTGCGATACCCTGTTGAGAATTCTTGCGCAGTGACGGTGCATTGTCATTGTAAGCACGCTCCATACAGTAATTACAAAAAACGTAAGGAAGGCCTAGATGGGTGATTTTTATCAAAGTGGTTCGGTCGCGACGCTGCACAATCTCAATGACCGTGCGCTGGCCGATATCGAACGCGATCTGCTGGCCTTTTCCGAAAGCCGGCCTATGAGCCTAGTGCTGCCCAGCTTATACTCAGAGCTGCAGGGGCAGGCTTTGGAAACCATTATTGGTGAATTGCGCGATGTTCCCTACCTCAGCGAAATTGTTATAGGCCTGGACCGGGCTAATGAAGACGAGTTTCGGCATGCCATGCAGTTTTTCGGGCGGCTGCCTCAGCACCACCGTATACTCTGGAACGACGGCCCCCGCCTGCGAGCTCTCGACGCGCGGCTGGCGGAAAAAGGCCTGTCGCCGCAGGAGCCCGGTAAGGGGCGCAATGCTTGGTACTGCCTTGGTTATGTACTCGCAGTAGGGAAGGGTAAAGCGGTGGCCTTGCACGACTGCGATATCGTTACCTACGATCGTTCGTTGCCTGCAAGGCTGTTTTACCCGGTTGCCAACCCCGCATTCAATTATGAGTTCTGTAAGGGTTACTACGCGCGCGTTACCGACGACACTATTAATGGCCGGGTAAGCCGCCTGTTGGTAACGCCCTTGATTAGGTCGCTGAAAAAGATTTACCCGGGCATCGACTACCTGGATTATCTGGACAGTTTCCGCTATCCCCTAGCGGGGGAATTTTCCATGCAGCTCGATGTTATTCGTGATTTACGTATACCGAGTGATTGGGGCTTGGAAATCGGTATATTGTCTGAAGTCTACCGCAACTATTCCACGAACCGTATTTGTCAGGTGGATATTGCTGATCGTTACGATCACAAGCATCAGGACTTGTCTGAGCATGACGATGGCGGTGGGCTTTCCAAAATGTCGATTGACATTGCCAAAGCCATTTTCAGAAAACTGGCAATCAATGGCGTGGTCTTTTCTAACGAATGTTTTCGCTCATTGAAGGCCACCTACTATCGCACCGCTCTGGATTTTGTCGAGATGTATTACAACGATGCCCTGATGAACGGACTATCGCTGGATATTCATCGCGAAGAACAAGCGGTAGAACTGTTTGCCGGCAATATCGTCAAGGCGGGCAGCGTGTTTCTGGACAACCCGATGGAAACGCCCTTTATTCCCAGTTGGAACCGCGTAATCAGCGCAATCCCGACCGTATTGGACGATTTAAAGGCCGCGGTTGAAGCTGATAGAGAGGAGTTTGGTGGTGCCTGAGTCTACGTATGCCGTGCTACAGGCGACGCTGAGCGACCAGCTTCGCTTTATCTACGGTGAAGAGTCAGCCACAAGGCTCTGTCAGCAAGTGATTGAGCTTATGGGCTTTGATGAGAATACCAGCGCGCCCAGGCCATTTACCAATCACTGGAACGAACAGGATGTCTGGCTGATTACCTACGGTGACAGTATTCAGTCCGAAGAACAGGCACCTTTACATGTACTGAAGGCGTTTCTGGATGAAGAGCTACGCGACCAAATCTCGGCGGTACATGTACTGCCGTTTTATCCCTACAGCTCGGATGATGGTTTTTCGGTTATCAACTACGTCACTGTAAACCCGACACTGGGTGATTGGGATGATATCGAAGCGCTTGGCGAGAACTTCAAACTCATGGCTGACTGCGTTATCAACCATTGCTCCAGCCGCAGCTTGTGGTTTGAAAATTTTAAAAAGGGAGAAGGCATCGGTCACGATTACTTCTTCGAGGCCTCACCAGACGACGATTTATCGGCGGTTGTCAGGCCTCGCACCAGCCCACTGTTACGGCCAACCGAAACGTTGCAGGGGCTTAAATATGTTTGGTGCACCTTCAGTCACGACCAGGTCGATCTGGATTTTCGCAACCCAAGCGTGCTGTTGGAATTTCTTGGCATTATCAAGCTTTATCTGGATCGGGGTATCCGGATATTCAGACTCGACGCCATAGCTTTTCTCTGGAAGGAAGTGGGTAGCCACAGTCTGAACCTGCCCCAGACGCATGAAATCGTTCGTCTTATTCGCACGGTGACCGAACACTACGCCAACGACTCGATCATCATTACAGAAACGAATATTCCAAACCGCGAAAACCTGAGCTACTTCGGCAACGCCAATGAAGCGCACATGGTGTATAACTTTTCCTTGCCACCCTTACTGCTCAACAGTTTTTTAACAGAAGACTGCAGCCACTTGAAAACCTGGCTGATGAGTATGCCCCCGGCGCAACACGGCACCACCTACTTTAACTTTATTGCTTCCCATGACGGTATTGGCCTGAGACCCGCTGAGGGATTGCTTGACGACTCTGAGCTGACAGCCATGGTTCAGACTATTACTGAGTTTGGTGGCAAAATATCCTGGCGCGCGCTCGAGAATGGCGAAAACCGTCCTTACGAGATGAACATCAGTCTCTTTGATGCGCTGAAAGGTACTCATCACGGTGAAGACGAATACAGGGTGGAGCGCTTTGTGTGTGCGCATGCCATTATGCTGGCACTCGAGGGAATCCCTGCCTTTTACATCCACAGTCTCTTTGGCACCCGCAATGATTACCGGCGTGTTGAAAATACCAGCCATAACCGCTCTATCAACCGGCACCAGTGGCAGCTTGATGAGTTAAATGATGTGCTTGAACGCGATACTGAACATCGCGCCGTGTTTTCGCGCCTCAAAAGCCTGATGGCGCTGCGGAAACGACAGATCGCGTTTCACCCCAATGCCACTCAGTACACCCTGCACATCAGTTCAGAAGTGTTTGCATTCTGGCGGCAGAGTCCGGATCGCAAACAGAGTATTTTTGCGCTACACAATATCAGTCGCTCGTCGCAAACCATTCAGCTCACGGAGCTAAACCTAATTGCAACGGATGCTTGGCAGGATCTTGTGAGCGGCACTATGCTGGATAACCTGAGCGGAAGTGTGGAGCTGGCTCCCTACCAGTACATGTGGATCAGCAACGGCATTGAAGCCAATTCCTAATAAAAATAATTCCCTGGCAGCTTTCTATGAAACATCCATTTGCCGACACGATTGGACTACAAATTGATGAGATCGCAGCGGGCAGTAGTCGCTGCTCGTTGGTGGTGGATGCCGAACGCCATCTGAACCCTCACGGCGTTGTGCACGGCTCGGTAATGCACGCGCTGGCAGACACTGGTATGGGGGCAGCGATTTACCCGACGCTAAATGACGGTGAATCCTGCACCACGATAGAAACTAAAATGAGTTATTTCAGCTCTGCGCGAGAAGGCGAGCTGCACTGCGATACCCGGATACTGAAGCGTGGACGTAGTGTCGCCTACCTGGAATCCTCCATCTATGCCGGCGAGAAAATACTCGCACATGCCACGGGCAGCTACGCCATACTGCAGCCTAAACCTCAAAACTGAGGTTCGGGCTGTCTGGGTCTCGTTAGCTCAGTCCGGCTTGATAGCCATGCGTCCTGAGCCCAGCAGGGCTACACAGATTGCGGTCATTAGATAAAACATTTGCAGCTCGATGGCCCAACCGCCATGCTTGCCCAGCGCCAATATTTCGGCGCTGTGTGCCAGCCCGATCGCAAACAGCATATTGACGGCGGCGAGCACACCACCAATGCGGCTGTATAGGCCTACCATAATCATCAGAGGCGCGATAATCTCACCCACGAAAACGCCGTAGCCGATAAAGCCGGGTAAGCCAGCGTTACTCGTCATGGCAACGATGCCTCCCACGCCATTTTGCAGTTTGGAGATGCCATGGAGCAGCAGCATGCCACCCAAAGAGAGTCTGAGTAAAAGTTTTGCCAGGTCAGGCTGGTGTTTCATGGGCTACCCTTTTATGCGTATGATTGTTCGAGGGAATATTAGCTTACCGTTGAATCTAAAGCGTTGGAAGTCGAACAGTAGCGGCTTCGGCATTTCTGGCAATTTTTCACTGTAAAACAACATCTTGCCTGTTCGGGCTGAACTATTTTGGTCGCCCCCTTCACCTTGTGCCTGCAGAGCGTATACCATGCTCAATGCCATTTCTTATTTTCAGGGGGCGCCAATGCGCATCTCAGGGCTGCGTACCGGCAGGGGTTCATACAGGTTTGGAATAATGCTTCTCGCTATTGTCGTTCTCGCGGCCTGTGCGGGTGGTAGCACTGTAGCGCCGGACAACCTGACGTTGCAACGCGAACTCTTCCAGAATGCAGTGCAAGATGCTCGCGAAGGACGCATTGCTGAAGCGACACAGGCCAAGGCCGCTCTGCAGGGCTACGTATTGCTTCCCTACCTTGAACTCGAGCTGTTAAAGGCGCAGATTCACGATACGGCAGCGGCAGACTTTGATCGGCTCTACAGTGCCCATGCCGGATCAGTTGTCGGCTCGTTGATGCACAGAGCGTGGCTAACGAGTTTGAAAATGCGGCAGCAATGGCCTGAGTTTTTGGCTTATGCAGGGGATCGTGCGCCGCGCGGCATGCGTTGCGAATATGCGACAGCGCTGCGCGCTACCGGGCAGGATCGCCAGGCAGACAAAGAGACACGATCAATCTGGCTTACCGGCTATTCGCTGCCTGAGCTCTGTGATCCAGTACTAGAGCGCTGGCTGGAGCGTTTGTCCTTACAGGAAAGGCATGAGGTTCACTGGCAACGGGCGAAGCTGGCGCTTCAGCAGGGACAGAGCCAGCTTGCCCGCTATCTGCTGCGAGGCATACCCGGTACAGAGCACTACCAGAACCTGTTGCAAAGCCCGGATGAACTGTATCAGCTCGGTGAACGGATTGAAGTTTCTGACTTCAGTCGTCTGCTCGTTATGCACACCCTGAAACGGTTGGCGGGAAGTGATGCGCAGCGCAGTAATGCCCTGTGGCATCAGCTTGATCGCCGCTTTGCCTTTACTCCCTCGCAGAATCATTCTCTGCGCGACAGCTTCGCGCGTGAAATTATTGCCGGTGGCGAGGAGTACGCCCGCGACTGGATAAATGCAAACGACCCCAATTTTGAAGATCATTACTTGACGGAGTGGCGTATTCGGCTGGCCTTGAAGGACCGTGATTGGCCTGCGGCGCAGCAATATATCGCGGCACTGCCAGAAAAGCAGCGCGCGAAATCTGACTGGCAATACTGGTGGGCCAGAGCGGATATTGAAAATAATCAACGAATGACCGATGAAGCAGAGGTCAGCCTGAAGGCACTGGCGAGCGAACGCGGGTACTACAGCTTTTTGGCGGCAGATATGCTCAGTCAGGATTATCAATTGGGTGCCAAACGAACCGTGAACCTTGAGTTGCTAGGGCAGGTGGAACAGATTCCCGGTGTTCAGCGTGCTAAAGAACTCTACTGGCACAATTTGGACCGCAATGCCATTACCGAGTGGCGTGTGGCCTTGCGCAAACTTACGCGCGAGCAACAGGTGGTGGCTTCGCAATTGGCGCTCGATTGGGGCTGGTCATACGCCGCGGTGTCCAGTGCCATTGGCGCGCGTGAGTGGGATGACCTAGAGCTGCGTTTCCCGCTGGCATTCAAGTCTGTATTTGAACAACACGCAAAGGCTCAGAATATTGAGCTGAATTGGGCCTATGCCATAGCTCGACAGGAAAGTGCCTTTGATAGACACGCACAATCACGTGTGGGTGCCCGGGGTGTGATGCAGTTGATGCCTTCCACAGCCCACACTATCGCTCGCGCTATGGGGCGTCCTCTGCCAAAGCTTAAAGAGCTTCATACTGCGCAAACCAATATCGAAATGGGCAGCTTCTACCTGCGTCACCTGCAGGATCGTTTTGCTGGCAATCATATTCTGGCGACAGCGGCCTACAATGCCGGGCCGGAACGGGTCGCACGGGTGTTAGCCAGGCAGAAGGATGCTTTGCCGGCCGATATCTGGATTGAGAATTTGCCCTACGGTGAGACGCGTGAATATATTAAGAATGTGTTGGCATTTAGTGTGGTCTATGGCCTGAAATTGCCGGGGTGCAGTTCACCCAGCCTGCAGTCAGGCTGCAATACGGAGAAGGGTGAGCGCTACACTTTCATAAATTCTATGCCTGCTGCAACTGAAAGCGGTAGTGATGGCATCTAGGAAAATGTTGTCTGGATTATGCGCCTGGCTAGAAGCTTATTGTCAGCTTCACAAAGGCGCTGCGCTCGACCTCTGATCGTGGCGTGCCCACCACGCGGTCGACGAACTCTTCATGGCCGTTGTCCAATAGGTTTTGCCCAACCAGTGAAACTGTAAAGTGCTTGCCAATGCGTTTGCTGACAACTAGGTCTAGCTCCGTATAGGCGTCAATGTTCTGTCTCTCAACTTCGTCGCTATAACGCACAGTGGCATTGAGCTCAATGTGTCCCGGAAGGTCCCAGAATGAGCGTAGTGTCGCGCGGTGGAGAGGACTTTCGCCTTCCGCATTTTCAGCGTTGGTGTCGGCACTCTCTAGTGGGTCGACGTGAATCTGAACCTGAGAATAATGAAGCTCGGTACGCCAACGGGGGCTCCAAATGGCGTTGACGACGAGTTCACCGCCCCAAGATCTGGCGTCTGCACCGTTGCTGGCAAACAGCGGTACAACAAAAGCGGGAGGGGGGGTAGGTGAGGGCTCGAGCGATCCGGGTTCCAGCGTTCTCAAACCCTCATACTCGTTGTAAAACAGCGCGATGTCGACGCTAAATCGATCGCCCAGTGCTTTGCGCCAGCCCAATTCCTGTGCCAACAATTCCTCGGATTCAAAAGCTTCGTCGCCACGAATCTGTAGCTGCACATTGGGGTTGATAAAATCGAAATCGATAATCGAGTCGTGCTCTGTGCGGCTCGGTGTACGGTTTGCCTTTGAAACAGATGCCCAGAAACTTCCATAGTGTTCCGGCGACCAGAGCGCGCGCAGATTTGGCTGAAGCTCCGTGTGTGTAAAGTCGTTGTATTCTATTTTTGTGCCGGCAAAGGCGCTGATGTTTTTGCCAAGTTTGTATTCATACTGGGCAAAGGCGCTAAGCACGTCGTAGTCGCGGCTTATCGGATCAAAGCGGATGTAACTGTCTTTCAGCTTGTCTTGGGTGTAGCGGTAGGCCAGCCCCCAGATCAAATGGCTTTTGCTGGAAAACCGTACATCATGCTGAAAATCTATATCGTAGCTAGTAATGTTCAAATCAAAGAACAGATCTTCTCTTTCGCTGTGGTCAATCGAAAACCTGAGGCTCGCGCGTGAATTGTCAGACAGAGGTTGCTGCAAGAGCGCCAGCGCGTTCATACCTGAATAGCGAACATCACCCTGCAAACGCGAACCTAGGTTTGGGGAGCTTGCGTCGGGAAGGTTCAATTCTTCAGTCTGCTTTCCTTCATATGCATTAAACTGAAAGCTGGCGGTGCTCGCGTTGTCAAAAGCGCCGTCGTAGCGTAGCCCGAGTTGGGAGCCCTGCCAGGGATCGTTGAGTGTTTCTCCTTTGGGGCTGATGCTAGCATCACGATCAAAATGTTTGGCATAGCCGCGAAGCGCCGCATCATTGGCCAACGCGATGCCATAACGTCCTCCGGCAAACCATTTCTCTTCATTGCCAGCACCAAGCTCGACAAGGCCGCCCGCTGTATCGCGGCTTGAGCGTGTTACGATGTTGATGACGCCATTAAAAGCGTTTGAACCCCAGAGTGACGCCCCCGGCCCCCGGACAACTTCGATACGGTCGATATCAGGAATATAGGTATCGAGAGTATCCCAGAACATGCCAACCTTTGCGGGTGAAAACACGCTGCGGCCATCTACCAGAATCAGTAGCCTGTTTGTGAATAGCCCGCCATTGAAACCGCGAATACCAACACCCCATTTACTGCCGCTAAATCGTGTAACCTCAACGCCGGGTACCAAGCGGAGTAGTTCGGGGATGCTCGTGGCTCCTGAGCGTTGTATAGCTTCATGGCTAAGCACATAAACGGCCGCTGGTGATTCGCGCAGACTCTCACCGCGTCGAGCAGTCAGCCTGACGTCAATTTTCTTTAGCTGTTCCAGACTTAATTCGGTTAAATCTTTGTCGGGGTGCAGTGCCAGAGCGGGAAATGAGCAGAGTGAAACCGAGAGAGCGCAGGTAGCCAGCAAGCCTGCCCTGTGATGCGGGGGCTGGTTGATTGCTTGTAATCTGGCCCAAAGAAGTGACATCGATAAAGGGGTTCCATGTGCGCGATGGCGGTTTAAAACCACCGAATACTAATTTTAGGCTAGTACAAAAAATCATCAGGGCACAGGCTTATTTACGTGATTACGGGCAATTACCTATACGTTTGCTGGCGTTTGGTGCGAAAACCAAGACTCCTGTGGTATTTGTGTTCTGAAAGGGATGTTTTTAGGTTCCAAAATCAAACTATTGGGCAGTTTCGAGCCGAGGCTCGTGTGCTTGGAAGGACTCTAGGTGATCATCGTTCGATGATCTTTAAAAATCGCATGGCTACATTTCACCGCCAATGACGCGTACCATGATGTAATCAAAACAGAGCAGTAAGGCATAACGGTAGGGCAGATCGATAAGCCCTGAAAGTTGCTTAGATATGAAAAATCTAATCGTATGGAGGTGGGTAAGTTTTCATGAGTGATCCAACGTATGTACCGCCCAAGGTGTGGACCTGGGACAAGGAAAGCGGTGGTAGGTTTGCCAGTATTAACCGGCCAATCGCAGGCGCGACGCATGACAAAGAGCTGCCTCAGGGAAAACATCCCCTGCAGCTCTACTCCATGGCAACTCCCAATGGCGTGAAAGTTACGGTGCTGCTGGAAGAACTGCTGGCATTGGGGCACAGCGGGGCCGAGTACGACGCTTGGCTCATCAATATTGCTGAGGGTGAACAATTCAGTTCCGGCTTTGTTGATGTAAACCCGAATTCAAAAATTCCTGCGCTGCTGGATAAAGGCGGTTCAAAGCCCATCCGGGTTTTCGAGTCAGGCGCCATTATGGTGTATCTGGCGGAAAAGTTCGGTGCTTTTCTACCGACTGATTCAGCGGCGCGCGCCGAATGTATGTCCTGGTTGTTCTGGCAGATGGGGAGCGCGCCCTTTCTCGGTGGCGGCTTTGGTCATTTTTATGCCTACGCGCCCGAAAAATTTGAATACCCGATCAACCGCTATGCGATGGAAGTTAAACGTCAACTGGATGTATTGGACCGCACGCTGTCTGATCGACAGTTTTTGATCGGTAGTGAATACACGATTGCTGATATGGCTAACTACGCATGGTATGGCGTGCTGGTTGAAGGCAAGCTCTACGATGCGGAAGAATTCCTTGACGTGAAATCGTACAAAAACGTTGTGCGCTGGGCTAAGGAAATTCACGATCGCCCTGCGGTGATGCGCGGCAAGCGTGTGAACAGGGTCTGGGGAGATGAGGCATTGCAGCTTGCAGAGCGACACGATGCTTCGGATTTTGACTAACCTATAATCCGCAGGCATTAAAAAGGCCAACCTGCCAGGGTTGGCCTTTTTTATTTGGTGGAGCCGGGGGGATTTGAACCCCCGTCCGTCAGTCCGCCACTCAG
>JBFKDP010000132.1:0-9997 GCA_041619575.1 Litorivivens sp. | reverse complement strand
CTGCTGAAGCGGCGCGGCATCAAGGTCGCACCGTTTAAGCCGCAAAATATGGCACTGAACAGCGCCGTCACCATTGACGGTGGCGAAATCGGACGCGCCCAGGCTGTGCAGGCCTTCGCCTGTGGACTTGAACCACACACCGATTTCAATCCCGTACTTCTCAAACCCAACACGGACATCGGTGCCCAGGTGATTATTCATGGCAAGGCGCTGAGCTCCATGGACGCGGCCGACTACCACGATTACAAGCCACAGGCGATGCAAGCGGTACTCGATTCACATGCCCGTCTCACTGCAAATTTTGAGGCCGTCGTCGTTGAAGGTGCTGGCAGCCCTGCTGAAATCAATCTGCGCCAGGGCGATATAGCGAACATGGGTTTTGCCGAGGCCGTCGACTGCCCCGTCATACTGGTCGCGGATATCGATCGCGGCGGTGTATTCGCACATATTGTCGGCACCCTGGCACTGCTAAGTGAAAGTGAGCAAGCACGTATCCAAGGGTTTATCATCAACCGCTTTCGCGGCGACATAACCCTGCTGCAAAGCGGGCTGGACTGGCTGGAAGCAAAAACGGGCAAACCGGTTCTCGGGGTGATTCCCTATCTTCAGGACTTTTATCTGGAGGCAGAAGACGCTGTCGATCGCAGTCAGGTGCTGCATACCCCAATCTTACGCGTGTGCGTGCCGGTACTGTCTCGCATTGGCAATCACACGGATTTTGACCCCCTGAGACTGCACCCCCAGATTGACTTCAGTTACGTCCGACCCGGTGCGGCCATTCCCGACTGTGACCTGATTATCCTGCCCGGCACCAAAAATACCCGCAGCGATCTGGATTTTCTGCGTGCACAAGGTTGGGAGGACCAAATCCACAAGCACCTCGATGCGGGTAAAAAGCTGATGGGAATCTGTGGTGGGTTTCAGATGCTTGGTCAAAGCGTACACGACCCGCTTGGCGTGGAGGGCCTGCCCGGCAGCAGCAAAGCGCTCGGACTCGCACACTATGAAACCACCATGAGTGCAGAAAAGATCCTGCGCCGGGTGACGGGTCAGCTGATCGGCGGTGACGCACGTGCCAAGGGTTATGAAATTCACTGTGGCATCAGTACAGGCCCGGATCTGGACGCCTCACCGGCTCTCCGCCTGGACGACCACCGCTTTGACGGCTATGAATCTGCTAACGGCGCCATTCTCGGCACTTACCTGCACGGAATCTTTGAACAAAAAACTGCACGCGATGCGCTGCTGCTCTGGGCAGGTGCTCGACCTGAAGAACTGGTTGAGTTTGAATTTGAAGCGTTGCAGAACGCCAACCTCGATCGCCTGACAGATTGTCTGGAGCAGCATTTGGATCTTGGGAAAATCCTGCCCATGATCGGACAACACTAAACGATTAGTATTCGGCTCGGTGAAATACCAATTGCGCCCAGGGTTCACTGCCCTGCTGCTCAAAGATCTTGAAGCGCGTCAGGCAAGCGTAAGGCACTGACAAGCTCGTTATTGCATCCAGCGGCATCTGCAGCCAATTCACCATAATGGAACGAATCACCGCGCCGTGGGCGACCAGTAATACGTGCTCGCCCCGCAGTTTGTTTGCCCACTCGTCTATCGCTGGCGTAATGCGCTGATGAAATTCCGGCATGGATTCACCATTGGGCGTTGTCGCCTGAGAGGGCTTGCTAAAAAAAACGCGCCATTCTTCCGGGTATTGCTCCCGAACATCGCTGATCAACTGCCCTTCCCAATCACCAAAATGTATTTCACGAAACCGTTCGTCAGCCTGCAAAGCTGTCTTGCGAACCGCGGCCAGTTCGCTGGCAAACTCGTGGCAGCGCTTCAGATCAGAGCAGATAATTTGCGACCAGCCATCCACATCGCTGACCGCAGCGCGCATTTGCTGCCAACCTTTTTCGCTCAAGGCGACGTCGGTACTGCCGCGAAAAATCTCACCACCTTCGCAGGCGCCGTGGCGCAAGAGGTCAATGGTAGTGACAACAAAATCAGCCACCGCGACTGACTCCGGCTTCTTCAAAACTGGCCATATCACGATGAAGTGCGCAGGCAGCCTGCATAATAGGCAAGGCCAGCGCGGCACCACTCCCTTCGCCCAGACGCATCTCCAGCGACAAGAGTGGGCGGGCATCGAGTTTGTTCAACAACTTTTCGTGGCCGGGTTCAGCCGAGCAGTGAGAGAAAAACAGCCATGGGCGAATACTCGGGTTTACTTTTACCGCGGCCATCGCAGCAGCGGTGCAGATATAACCATCAACCAATACCGCGATACCTTTTTGCGCCGCGCGAATATAGGCAGCCGCCAGCGCATTGACTTCAAAACCCCCAATGCGGCGCAAATAGTCTGCGCCCTCGCGCATGTGCGGTAAGTGCTTGGATAAGGCTCGAGTCACAACGGCTGCCTTTTTTGCCAAGCCTTGGTCACTAATGCCCGTACCGCGGCCCACCATCGCCTGTGCAGCCAGCTTGGTGTGAGCGACTGCGATGGCTGCGGCTATAGTGCTGTTGCCAATACCCATTTCGCCACCAATAAAAAGATCGATATCTCCGGCGTCGTCTATAGCATCCGCACCAGCCTGCATACACTCTTCGAACTGACGCTCATCCATCGCAGGCGCGTTGCAGATATTCTGTGTACCGGAGGCAACACGCCGGTCTTCCACGTTGGGCAATTCTTCCAGGGAATCGACCGTGCCCATATTCATTACGCGAAAGGGAATTTTCAGGCTATTCGCCAGTACGGTGATAGCGGCACCACCAGCGGAAAAGTTGCGTACCATCTCACCCGTAACCGATTGTGGATAGGCGGAAACACCCTCGGCAGCAACACCATGATCCCCAGCGAAAACGACAATGGTCGGCTTTTCTATCACGGGAGAAAGGGTTCGCTGATTACCTGCAAGTTGAATGGCAACCTCTTCCAAACGACCGAGTGCCCCCTTAGGCTTGGTCAGGCTGTCCTGTCGGATCCGGGCCTGCGCCATGATATCGGCGTCAGGTTCGGGAGCTTCCTGCAGGTACCACTTTTCGTCCACCTCTAATTCTCCTTAATCAATTGCGGAATTCCCGCTGTTACAAAATAGACTCGATTACTGAGCGCGGCCAAAGCCTGATGCAAGCGCCCGCTCTCATCGACAAACTGTCTGGCCAGTGCATTCATCGGAATCACACCCTGCCCGACTTCATTGCTGACAAAAATAATCTTACCGGTAAGTGCGGGTAGAACATCCAGAAACTGCGTTCGTATATCAGGCCATTGCTCAGGCAAGTGCTCCAGACAGTTACTGACCCACAAAGTCAGGCAGTCCACCAGCACGCAGCGATTATGCCGACATTCGCGCTGCAAAGTCGTGACCAACTGCAGGCTTTCTTCGATTGTGATCCAGTGTTGCGCACGCTGCTCTCGATGATGCGCAATGCGCTCGTCCATCTCGGAATCCCGCGCTTCAGCAGTAGCAATATAAACAGGCTCAAGCGCACTGTCTAAAGCCGACTGCTCAGCGAGACGGCTCTTACCTGAGCGTGCGCCCCCCAAATAAAATTCAATCACCCCTTTTCCTCACGCCCCGCAAAGCCTGACTTGCGTTAAACTGTTCACTGTATTCTACAGGACTCATTCCAACGAGGGCATCATGGGACATCGACTCTCCAAAATATATACCCGAACCGGCGACGATGGCACAACTGGCCTGGGAGACGGCTCGCGTATCGACAAAGACGCGCCGCGTATGGAAGCCATCGGCACCGTCGATGAAGTGAATTGCCACATTGGCCTGCTGGTCACTGCGTTGACGGAGAACGACCCGCTTTTGCCCTTGTTGTCGCGTATTCAACACGATCTGTTTGATCTGGGTGGCGAGCTGGCTGTGCCTGGTTTTGAACTGATCAGCGCAGAGCGCGTCAGCGCGCTGGAAACAGAACTTGATGTGCTCAATGAAGAATTGCCGCCCTTGAAAAACTTTATTCTGCCAGGCGGCAGTCACGCCGCTGCCCAGTGCCATTTGGCACGTGTAGTCTCGCGGCGGGCAGAGCGCTGTGTGATCACGCTGCATAAGACCGAAGCGGTAAACACGCCGGTACGCCACTACCTAAATCGTCTATCTGACTTGCTGTTCGTGATGGCGCGCGTGATAGCCCGCAGAAATGATGGTCAGGAAGTGTTGTGGCAACCCGCCAAATCTCAGTGAGCAGAGCAGAAGCCGTGTTAAGTCGACCTCTCGTCCGACGACCACAGCCAGGCTGCACCGCGGACACCGCTGGCATCACCGAATCGTGCTTTCACTATCTCGGTATTGAAATCCTCACCGAATACATGCCCCTTCATCAGGCGAGGCAATGACCGGTATAGATAGTCAATATTCGACAGCCCACCCCCGAGCACAATCACATCGGGGTCGACGATATTAACCACCACGGCCAGTGCAGCTGCCAGCTGCTCGCTGTAGCGCTCGAGTATCGCGCGTGCCTGCGTATTCTCTTTCGCCAGTTCCGCTAATTCATGGGTGCTGCCAAGGGCAGGCAACACTGCGCGCCCCGTCTTCAGTAAGCCTTCGCCATTGAGATAGGTTTCCACGCAATCTTGTTTGCCGCAATAGCATTGGCGCCCTTCCGCCACCCCCGGCAGGATAATATGCCCCCACTCACCCGCGATCGCATTACGACCCCGCATTAATTGCCCTTTGAAAACCACTCCACCACCCACTCCGGTTCCGAGTATGGCGCCAAAGACCACCCCACCGTGAGCACCGGCGCCATCACTGGCCTCAGAGAGAGCAAAACAGTTAGCATCATTAGCCATTCGAATTTCACGACTCAGGCCTTGCTCGAGGTCATGCTTAAAAGACTTGCCGTTGAGCTGGGTGCTGTTGCAGTTTTTCATCAACCCGCTGGTCAGTGACGGGGCGCCCGGCGTACCTATCCCGACGGTGCAAGTTTGACCAATCGCGCCCTCCAACTGATCAACAAGGTCCGCGATCGCGTTGACGATCTCGCGATAGTTGTGGGACGGTGAGGCGATGCGACGCTGATGACGGATTGCGCCGTCGGCATCCATAACCACCGCTTCGATCTTGGTACCGCCAAGATCAATGCCAATGCGCATGTCTACTGCTTACCAGAGTTGCAGAACGGCCAGGATAACAACCCAACACAAGAGGCTTCGCGTCAGCAATTGCTGGCAGGAGTGGAGTTCACTGCCCGCCTGTGTGCGGAACTCTTCATCACTTCCACTGGTCGGTATCGCGTCGGAGATCGCTGCAATCCCACAGGCATCCAGCCAGTCGACGGCAGACAAGGATTCAAGCACATTGTCGCGCCCCACACGAATGCAGCGCTCAAAGTCGCCAGCCAGTGCAAAGGTAAAGCCGAGTATGCGCGCCGGCAGCCACTCGGCAAAGTAGACAGCGTTATCCAGAATGGCCTGCTCTTCCTCACTTGTCTGAGGCTTCTGTGCAATGATTTTAAATAAGCGATAGGCTAGGGCGGCGGCCGGCCCCAAAAGCACAAACCAGAAAATGACCGCAAACCAACGCTCAAAGCCTTGGTAAAATATTGCTGCACGTACATTGTTGTGCAGGTCACGGGCGTTGTTTAAGCTCGCTGAGCCGTCAAACTCGTCAAGCACCAGAGCCTGCTCGAAAGCGGCCTCTAAATCACCGCGATCCCAGGACTGATAGTAAAGATTGAGCTGGGAGCTGAAATCACCGCGCCCCAGACTGTAGAGCAGCACTGCAATATAAAAGAGCAGCAGCGGAATGCCCCAGATGACACCCGCCAACATTCCCTGGACCAGCAAAACCAGCATAACGGGCAGCAAAATCAGGCACGCCAGCCTGAGCTGCGGGCTGCTGATAACGGTTAGACGCTGGTAGAGCGTATCCAGCCAGGTGTCGCGTTGTACCACACCGCCGTTACCCCAGACCTGTATGGCAATCAGAACGGTTATTACTGCCAAAAATTCCATAATCTAGCCCAGTAAATTTTTATAGTAGTGCCAGTCGAACGCATCGCCTGGATCGGTTTTCCGTCCCGGCGCGATATCACTGTGGCCAACAATACGTTCAGCGGCAATCAGAGGATAGTGCTTTTGCAGTACCTTTGTCACCTGAGCCAGACGCAGGTACTGCTGCTCGGTATAGGGGGTATCGTCTGTGCCTTCCAATTCAATACCGATACTGAAGTCGTTGCAGTTACTGCGACCTTCGAATTCAGAAACCCCCGCATGCCAGGCCCTGTCGTGCAGCGAGACAAACTGGCAGAGCTCGCCCTGGCGGTTGATCAAAAGGTGCGACGACACCTGCAACCCGCGCAGGTCAGCAAATGAGGGGTGGGCATCGCAATTCAGCTCGTTGCAAAACAGCTCCTGGATGTGTGGTCCACCAAAATGCCCGGCCGGCAGACTGATATTGTGAATCACTAAAAGACTGATATCACATTGATCCGGACGCGGCCCAAAATTAGGCGACGGGCGACGATCGGCATCGTACAACCAGCCCTGCGGGTCGATCTTTTCCATGGAATCAGCCTGCTCCGATATTGACTTACGATGCGCTTATAGTACGCATAAGTACGCGACAAACAAAAACGGGCCGCTCAATGAGCGACCCGTTGCAAACATGACGCCTGTTTACACTGGCTTGTCTTTCATATCGCGCAAGTTACTGATGACAGACTCCAGCGCGCGATCAAACAGCATGCCGTCATCCAGCAGTGAGAGCCGGTCGGATGCCAACAGCTCAACCAGCTCAGCGCGCTCATGTTCTGCGATTTTCATTCCGGAACGGTTAACGAAGATATGGCGCCCAGTGCTGGCTATTACGGCTGCAAGCCTGCAGCGCAGCGGTGCGGCGGCATCGGCCGCCTGAAACTCAACCCAAGTGCCTACTTGCAGGCGACCAATACGCCGCTCAGCCTCTTCCAGCTCTTTAGCACTAGCCGCCGGAGTTTCCCCCAAGGATTCGGCTAAATCGGCGTCAAGCTGATCGAGATCCAGTTCGGCACTGGGCTCTGCGTCAGCGCTGGCTTCTTCAACATTCTCTGCGCTCGCCGGCTCTGTGTCTTTAACAGGTACGTCCACACGCACAGCCTTTTTCAGCCTGTCCAGATGAACATTTTCAAGCTCTTGCAGCTGTGCCTTCAGGTCGTAGGGGTTATAGCCAATTTGATTGAGACCGCTACGCAACTGGTCAAGTATGACTGGCAACTCCGAAAGCAGCTTATCGCGATGGGCCGCACTGCTGACTGGCTCGACACTCCAGAGCAGATTATCCAGGACAGTAACTGCAGATTGCCACGCCTCACTGTCAGGGCCCTGCTGAACATACTGCAGGTAGAGAACCTTGCTCCAGCCGTCTTCCACAAGAGACCGCACCGCTGCAGGTACGGCCTGAGAGGCCAGCTTTTCCTGTATAAGGGTATCGACAGCGCTCCGTGCCATCTGTGCAGTTTCCTTTCCACCCTGTGCATCAAGTACACGTTTAGTGATGATGTCAGCGCGGCGCCTTTCCTGCTCAAGGTAGGCTTTGAAGTCCGCCAGCGACTCTTCAAAAACGTCCGCAGTGCCGTCCGCGGCCGAGAGCACATGTTTGACCAGACTCTCGATTTCAATATATAGGGGGTCGTCTTCACAGTCACCGTGCGCCTGCCAGCCTAAACAGGCATCGGCAATGGTATTCAGCAGCAGGCGAGCCGGATGCCCTTCCTTACTAAAGAAGCGCTTATCCACCATCGCGGCTTTTAACACGGGAATCTGCAGGTGGGCAATCAACCCTTTCATCGGCCCAGCCAGGCTTTCATCTTCCAGAATGTACTGAAAGAGCAGAGAAACCAGATTTATGACATCAAAATCGCGCTGGGCCAAGGTTTCATCGGATTCGCCCGCCACCGACCGGCTCACACCTCTCAGGCGCTCCGCCATATCAGCGGGCAGTGCAATCCACTCACCCTCAGCCATCGGGTGAGATCCCCTCACCGCGAGACGCTGTAACTGGCTGCCTTGCAACTCCTGCAACACTGACAACAAAGAACTTCGCGACAACTGGATTTTATCAACCCTAGGCACTACATCCGTCTCATAGTCGGAGTCGTTGTCGGCGCCAGCAAGCAAGCTTTTTAATATGTCAAACAGGCTGGTGTTGCTCTGGGCTGCGAGCTCATCAACATCGAGAGCCTCGCTCTCGGCTTGCCTCTGAACTTCTTCGCGCTTTGGCGCACTTGCAACGACCTCAGATTGAGACTCGTCTTTTTCGGCTTCCGGCACGTAGAAACCGGCCAATTTCAGACCGTTTTCATACTCAGCATACAAACCAGAAAACTCGCTCACAACGTGCCGATCGAAAAGCTTAAACAGCACCAGTTTGGGTTTGATGCTGATATCCAGATTACGCGCAGCCTTGGCAAACGCGTCACAGATCGACAGAGGGCCCAGTGGAAGCTGATTCTCATTCAAGGTCAAGGCTGTGCCATTCGACTGGGACCACATTTCCAGACTTCGCATCAGCGCCGACAGCTGTGGGGCAAAGCGCTTGGCGGCCTTGCTTGCCATTGTCTCTACGGCTACCTGCTCTTCCATATCGTCATAGTCGAGCAGCTCGAGCGGCATCACCTTGCCGCCAGCTTGCTGATCCGCGCCCAGCAGGGCGGCAAAGGGTTGTGCAAGCTGCGCCCTGAACTCATCCTCCAGCCGACGGCGATGAACACGAATTTCGCGCATCGCTTCGAAATAAAGGTTCTGTTCGCCCGCATTTAGCGCGCGATCTGCCAGCTCGAACAACGCATCATCGGCATTATCGAGTAATTTGTGGACATGGTCAGACAGATACTGCCAGCCTTGATCGTATACGCTGGACAGCACCGGCGGCAAAGCTCCCTTTGGGGAGACTGCGGAGGGCCTGATATTGATGACATTCTTGTCGCTGCTCATGTATTACTTCTCACACCCACCGGACTGGGAAGGTTATTCGTATGGCTTATAAATCCCGAATACTGCAACTCTAACCTGTGCGTACCGCCTAGTTGCCCAAGCAATAACTTGGCCAGTGAAGAGTAGCCAAGCTACCCGGCTGGGTCAACTATGTCCCACTCTAGGACATTTGTCACATTTTCGTCATCCTTTTTGTGACACAAATATCATAACCGGCTGAATGAATTAATCTTTTTTCAGGTCGCTATATCCCACCATCTTTAAGGCAATTATAGGAGTGGGGCACTCGTAGATGTACCTATAGCGAAGCGCAGCCCCCTGAAAACGCCCTCTGTTCTGGGCTCGATGATGCTGATAAAATCCCGCGCTCACAAAGGAATAGTATTTTGAACCAGAAGCAGCTACAAGAAGACATACAATTCGCCGTCAAAGCGGCGCTGAATGAAGACATCGGCGACGGCGACATTACTGCTCAGCTCGTGCCTGAACACAGCGACGCTCAGGCCACCGTCATCACCCGCGAGAACGCCGTCATCTGCGGCCAGGCTTGGGTAGACGAAGTCTTTAAGCAGCTCGACCCCACCGTCAACATTGAGTGGTTGGTCAAGGATGGTGAGCGCGTATCTGAGAATCAGCCTCTTTTTAAACTCTCTGGCCGCGCCAGAAGCCTGCTGACCGGCGAGCGCACCGCCCTGAATTTCCTGCAGCTACTATCTGGCACTGCTACCACCTGCCGGCAATATGCTGACTTGGTCGAAGGCACCGGCGTTAAGTTGCTAGACACCCGCAAAACAATACCGGGTCTGCGCACCGCGCAAAAATATGCCGTCACCTGCGGCGGTTGCTACAACCACCGGATCGGCCTGTATGACGCATTTCTTATTAAAGAGAACCATATCGCAGCCTGCGGCGGCATTGCCGAAGCTATTGAAGCCGCAAGAAAAATTGCACCGGGTAAACCTGTCGAAGTGGAAGTGGAAAACCTGCAGCAATACGATTTGGCGCTTAAAGCCCAGGCGGATATTGTTATGCTGGATAACTTCAGTACTGGTGATATGGTTCGAG
>JBFKDP010000131.1:0-10054 GCA_041619575.1 Litorivivens sp. | reverse complement strand
CCTGGCCTCGGCTAGATCGCTACGAAGGCGAGATGTATCTCCGCACTGTTGTGGCGCCAGTGTGCGACGATGGTGTTGCTACAGAAGCCTGGGCCTATGTGATTCGCCCGCGCTATAGAGTCCGCCTGGGCAAGAAAGACTGGCGCTTTGGGCCCAACGCACAGCGCTACGCCAACATGCAGCTGGCAGCGCTAACAGACTGAAAACTACAAGAATAAAGGCCGTCAAATGACATTGCGTGAAAAGATGCTTAACCCTATTGCCTCTGGCGATCATGACATGTTGGGTAGCATCGTTGCCGAAGGGTTTGCTGACGATCCGGTCAATTTGTGGGCGTTCCGCGGCACCGCTCCCATGAGACCCATCTACACGGCTATGGCGGAAGACCTCTATATTCCCAGAGGCTTTGGACACTATTCGTCATCTGGGGACGCTTGTGCCCTGTGGTTGCCGCCAGGGGAAAAAGTGAATTTTGGATTGCGTGCTACCTTTGCAATAGGTCACGCATTGGTGCGTCATGGTGGCTTTGGTGCTGCGCGCAATGCCCTGAAGGTCGATGCCGCCATGAGCCGCAAGCATCCCGCCGAACCGCATTTCTATCTTTTTGCTATCGCGGCCAGGCCTGAGGCCCAGGGCAAGGGTTTGGGGGGCGCACTGATGCGAGAGGCGCTGGCCCGGATTGATCGCGAAGGGATGCCTGCCTACCTTGAAAATTCCAAGGAGCGAAACTTGGGCTTTTATCGCCACTTTGGCTTTGAAGTGCGTGAGCAGATTAAAGCCGCAGATGATGCTCCACCACTTTGGGCCATGTGGCGTGAGCCCCGTTAGCATTCAGTTCGTGGAATTTAAAGCCTCGATTGAGTGTCCTATGCCTTAGCGCAGTAGCAAAGAGCAGTACAATGGACGAGCAAAATGAACAGATAGCCGCTTTGCAAAGTGGTAGCGAAACCGCCTTTCGTGAGCTGGTGCGCGACAACCACCATGCATTGATGGCAGTAGCCGTATCCCTGGTTGGCCACTCTGACGCTGAAGAAATGGTTCAACTTGGCTGGATCAAGGCTCACCGTCACATTGGCGCCTTTGAAGGGCGTGCGTCTCTGCGTACCTGGCTCACCCGCATCGTTATCAATGAATGCAAAATGTGGCTACGTAAATCCCGGCGGGAGCAAAGTATTTCTCAGCCGCTTGAAGGCGACTCACCCTTGGGCGACAGATTTAAGCCGGATGGCCACTGGCAGATTCCGCCCTCGAGATGGCACTACGACTCACCGGATGGATTGTTGATGGGGCGTGAGCTGGCGGATTGCCTAACACGTATTCTTGACAGTATGCCGGGGCAGCAGCGTGCATTGCTGGAGCTGCGTGACGCTGGTGGAATGGCCTTTGACGAAATCTGTAACGAATTAAGCTTGTCTGCATCCAATGCTAGAGTGTTATTACATCGCGCTCGAGCGCGGCTGTTTAAGCTGGTTGATCATTATCAGGAGACTGGTGAGTGCTAAAGTGCAGGGACTTGGTGGAGCACACGGATGCGCTGCTGGCTGGCGAGCTGTCCAGGCGGCAGCGCTGGGCTGTGCGCCTGCATTTGCTCGTGTGCCACCATTGCCGCCGCTATGTCAGGCAGTTTAGAGATCTGCTGCGGTCTATTCCCCGTATGCACGGCAAGGCCGAAGACGCTGAAGTTGACCAAGTCATGCAGAGGGTTCGTGAAGCACGGGATGATTGAACAGTGCCATCAGACGAATGTTATGTGAACGGCAGTTTTCTGCGCAGAATGCGCTAGGTGTGAATCTGGGCGCTGGGCGAACTGTTCAATGCGAAGCACAGCGCGGAACGTGTGTAACAAATTTATCAATGTCGGCTGTATCTGCGAAGGGCGCCAGTATATCCGTCGTCCACCTACACGACGTACTGCTTAAGCAAGGTAGATTGGGATCGCCGTTAGTGGGAATGTGTCGCAATGGGGCAAGTTATAGATGAGGTTAACAATGCTTGATTCAGCCAAAGATTATTACGGTAAACAACTGCAGAGTAGCAATGACCTGCAAACTGATGCCTGCTGCGATGTTGAGCCACCGCAGTGGTTAAAACCGATACTCGCCAAACTTCATCCTGAAACCCTCAGTCGATACTACGGTTGTGGTCTGGTCGCGCCTCAGCAATTGGAAGGTATGCGTATTCTCGACCTGGGGAGTGGCAGCGGACGCGATGTTTACGCTTTATCCGCCCTGGTAGGGGAGCAGGGCTTCGTGACCGGCGTCGACATGACTAAAGAACAACTGGACGTGGCGCGCAGGCATCAGGAATATCACCGTCAACAGTTTGGTCATCAGGCAAGTAATGTTGAATTTATTGAAGGCTATATCGAAAAGCTCGAGAAGTTGGGCCTGGAAGACAACAGTTTTGATATTGTCATTTCCAACTGCGTAGTTAATCTTTCACCTGACAAGGACGCGGTGCTGCGAGAAGTCTATCGGGTACTAAAGCCTGGCGGTGAGTTCTATTTTTCTGATGTCTATGCTGACCGGCGCATTCCTCCTCATCTGTTTAACGACCCGGTACTTCACGGTGAGTGCCTGTCTGGTGCGCTTTACTGGAATGATTTTTTGAATCTGGCCAAGGCGAGCGGCTTCCTCGATCCGCGATTGGTAGAAAACAGGCCGCTTGCGATCAATAACCCTGATATTGCCGCTAAACTCGCGCCCGCTAAATTTTTCTCTGCGACCTATCGGCTTTTCAAGCTTGAGGGCCTGGAGCCGTCCTGTGAAGACTATGGTCAGGCAGTTATCTATAAGGGCAGCGTCAAGGGCTCGCCAGCTGCCTTTGCCTTGGATGGCCACCACATTATTGAATCCGGTAAAGTTTTTCCGGTGTGTGGGAATAGCTATCGCATGCTGAAAGAATCACGCTTCGCACCGCATTTTGATTTTATCGGGAGCTTCGACAAGCACTTCGGCATTTTTCCCGGTTGCGGCGAATTACTGCCTTTCGACACTGATGGGTCAAATGAGGCAGGGTGCTGCTAATGGAAGTGATTGCCCGAACGGACGATTGGCTCTATACCCCGGCGGGCGAGCCGCGGGGTTACATTGATACACAGCAATTGCGAGAACTATGGTTTCACACCGGTACGGCCTGCAATCTCGAATGTCCTTTTTGTCTTGAAGGCTCCAAGCCGGGTGATGACCGTTTGCAGTTGATGACGCTGGCGGATGTGAAACCTTTTATTGACGAAGCGGTGACGCTGGGTGTTGAAAACTTTTCATTTACTGGTGGCGAGCCTTTTGTGGCGCGCGAGTTTCACAAGATTCTTGCCTACGCCCTGCAGTTCCGGCCCTGCCTGGTGCTGACAAATGGCACCAAGCCCTTGCTGCAGCGGCTCGACCAGGTCGAGGCATTGCTGGAGAGTGCACATCCCGTGCGCTTTAGGGTGAGTATCGATTATCCGGACGCAGAGCGGCATGAAGCGGGACGTGGTGCCGGCACCTACACGGAGTCATTTAAATCCTTGAAGGCCCTCCATGATTTGGGCTTTGAGATATCTGTTGCCCGACAATGGGAAGCCGGCGAGGACAGTGATCTCGTGGAAGCTCAGTATCGGAAACAGTTATTGCTCAGTGGATTACCTGACAGTGTCCGGCTGGTCGCATTCCCGGATTTCCTCCCGCCGGGCGCAAGCGCCAGTGTGCCGGACATTACCGAAAACTGCATGACAGAGCATCATAGTGCCGAGACGCGCGCTCAGTTTATGTGCGGCTTCAGTCGAATGGTGGTCAAGCAGGGGGGGCGTCTTGGCGTTTACGCCTGTACTCTGGTTGATGACGACGCAGACTATAATCTCGGTGCCAGTCTAGCGGAGAGTTTGCAAACCAGAGTCATGTTGCGCCATCACCGGTGTTTTAGCTGTTTTAAGCATGGCGCATCTTGCAGTGAGATTTAGCGGTTGCTTTTCAAGGAGAATGTTCTGAATACTTTAAAGAAAATCGCGCTGCTGGCGCTGATCGTAGGACTCTTGGCGGCGGCGATAATTTTCGATCTGGATCGCTTCCTGAGCCTGACTTACTTGCAAAGTCAGTTGGGTGAGCTGCAGACATTGGCCGCAGAAAAGCCACTGTTGTCGGGTGGGGTTTTCTTTCTTGTCTATGTTGCGGTAACGGCGCTTTCCATTCCTGGTGCTGCCGTTATGACGCTGGCAGCCGGCGCAATTTTCGGCATGGGCCTGGGCTTGTTGCTAGTGTCCTTCGCCTCCAGTGTTGGTGCCACTCTGGCATTTCTCGTGGCGCGTTATTTGCTGCGCGATGTCGTACAGGAAAAATTCGGTGATCGCCTGAAAGCCCTGAATCAAGGTATCGAGAAAGATGGTGCTTTTTATCTCTTTACGCTGCGGCTGGTGCCGGTCTTCCCCTTCTTCTTGATTAACCTGGCGATGGGGCTCACGCCAATCAAAACCTTTACCTTCTACTGGGTGAGTCAGCTGGGCATGCTTGCTGGCACAGTGGTTTATGTTAATGCGGGTACGCAACTGGCTCAGTTGGAGTCCACTGCCGGGCTTTTGTCCCCCGGCTTGATTGGCGCTTTTGTACTACTTGGACTCTTGCCCTGGATAGGGCGTGGCATTGTCAATCGAGTGCAAGCACTGCGTGTTTACAAAGGCTGGAAAAAGCCAAAGCACTTTGATCGCAATCTGGTGGTGATCGGGGCGGGGTCGGCTGGCTTGGTCAGCAGCTATATTGCCGCTACTGTGAAAGCGGGTGTCACGCTGGTAGAGCGGGAAAATATGGGCGGAGATTGCCTGAATACTGGTTGCGTTCCGTCCAAGGCCCTGATTAAAAGTGCGCAGGTTCACTCGCTGGCACAGCACGCGCCTAGCTACGGTCTCAAGCCCCTCAAACCTGAAGCAGAATTCGACAAGGTGATGGCGCGCATTCAGGGTGTCGTTAAAAAGATTGAACCCCATGATTCGGTTGAACGTTACAGTGAATTAGGCGTTGATTGTCGAGCAGGTGAAGCGCGACTTGTGTCACCGTGGGAAGTTGAGGTTCGCTGCGTCGACGGTGAAACGGAAACAATTAGTGCGCGCAATATTATTATCGCTTCCGGTGCTAAACCGTTGGTTCCGCCCTTTCCGGGTTTAGACGATGTCGGATACCTGACGTCGGATTCCCTGTGGCAACTTGACCGTAACCCTGGCCGTTTGTTGGTGTTGGGCGGTGGCCCCATTGGTTGTGAACTTGCTCAGGCGTTTGCGCGCTTAGGCGCTCAGGTGATGCAGGTAGAGATGTTGCCGCGGATATTGCTACGTGAAGATGCTGAGGTGTCTGAGGTAATGGCGGACGCCTTGCGTCGCGATGGTGTTGACCTGTTACTTGAGCACAAGGCAGAGCGCTTTGCTAAGGAAGGTGAGGACAAGGTGCTCTATGCCAGTCATGGTGGTGAGACTGTGCGCCTTGTTTTTGATGAGCTGTTGATCGCCATTGGCCGCCAGGCCAATACGGCAGGACTGGGTCTGGAGGAACTGGATATCGAAACACGTCCCAATGGTACGCTGGCGCTCAATGAATATCTGCAAACGCGCTTTCCGAATATCTACGCGTGCGGCGATGTCGCCGGCCCTTATCAGTTTACGCATACGGCGGCGCATCAAGCTTGGTATGCCGCAGTCAATGCTCTGTTTGGCCGCTTCAAAAAATTTAAGGTCGATTATTCTGTTATTCCCTGGGCGACATTTACCAGTCCGGAAGTCGCCAGGGTTGGGATAAATGAACAGGAGGCTGAAGACCAGGGGCTGGATTTTGAAGTTACGCGCTATGGCATTGACGATCTGGATCGCGCGATTGCAGATGGCAGTGACGAGGGCTTTGTCAAAGTGATTACGCCGAAAAATTCAGACAAAATCCTTGGTGTAACGATTGTTGGGGCCCATGCTGGCGATTTGATTGCCGAGTATGTGCTGGCCATGAAAAATGGCTTGGGTTTGAGAAAAATTCTGGGGACGATACATATTTACCCCACGCTGGCTGAAGCGAATAAGTATGCAGCGGGTGAGTGGGCCAAGGCCCACGCCCCGCAAAAATTGCTGGGCTGGGTGGCGAAGTATCACCGCTGGCAGCTCTAGGGTGATGCTTGGCGGATTTCCAGCTTAGATAAGAAGGTCCGAAGGTAGTGTCAGCTCATAAGTTTCACCGGTGCCGTTGCGGCGCTGGGAACTGAAATACAGCCTTGAGCCATCGGGCGAAAATGCCGGCCCCGTGATTTCGGAACCCGGATGAAAAACTTCGACCAAAGGCAGGGCCTGCCGATTGGGTAGCACCACCATGATCCGCGAGCTCAGCGACTGAGGTGGATCCTCGGCGACGATGATATCGCCCCAGGGGCTAACCGTGACGTTGTCGACGTCACCGAAATCCGGCTCAATCTGTTCGTTGTCAAAGATGAGTTCTACCAGTTGGTTTTCTATGTCCAGTGCCCAAACGCGGTTGTCGCCCTTGGTGGAGAAAAAGACCAAGCCGCGAGTCGCCCGTGAGCCGCCCTCAGGAATCGTGTTGATACTCGGCGGTAACTCGTAGTACCAGAGGCCTTCACCACCATCAAATAGGGTGCCTGGGGCGTTTATACTTGAGGCTGACAGGTTACTTCGCACTTCGCTTTGCGGTAGCTCGGGGCTGACGACATCGCGCCAGCTGACGGCGCGAAGTTGACGCAGTGCTGCGTCGTCAGTCTCGTAAGCTCCGTCTTCAAGCCCCGCAATATTCATGACCTGCAGGCGACCATTTTCCATCCGCAGGCGGCCGTTGGGTTCAATGTCACTGGCGTCGGCCAGCCACCGGTAAAAGCGTCCATCGCTGGTATCTTCCGTCAAATAGATAACGCGATTAATTGGATCAACGGCAATGGCTTCGTGTGCAAACAAGCCCAAGGAAGGCTTGGCGACACCCTCGCTCTCTTGATAAGGGTCGCATTCGAAGCACAGCCCATCGCTCACTTCCTCGCAAGATACCCATGTATTCCAGGGGGTTTTGCCGCCAGCACAATTTTGCCGGGTTCCGGTCAGAATTGGGTAGGCGTCGTCGACGTCACCGGCGGCGTTGAATGCGATTGCGCCGCAACCACCGAGTCCGATTTGGGGTACTTCTGAGTTGGATGTGTAAATCCAGCCGCCGTCGTCGCGGCTATAGCAGGCACCACCATCGGGGAAACTGTGCCAGCGGTAGCTGCTTAGCGGCAGACTTCCGGCGAGGGTTGCCACCGGTAGTTGCGAAGTGGCAATGGCACGAATGCCAAAGCCGCTGGGCACGGCAATTTGTGTCAGTAGATCAGGTTGCCCGAGATCACTGATCTGTGACAAGCGTCCCAGTGGAATGTTGAGCTCGCCGCCGCCAGTAACAGGGCTGCCTGTACCTGCGCCAACGCCGCTGGAACTTGAGCTGCTGCTATGACAGGCGCCCAGTAGGGGGGCGAGTGCGGAGGCAGCTGAGGTATAGAATGCCGTGCGGAGTATGGCGCGACGTTGGGTGCGCTTTCGGGTGTCTATCATGGTGGGCTACTTCAAATTGTGAAAAATCGAATACAGCGGCCACGCTTCATGGGGCTGCCTTTACTGGTGGGCCTAGTTTCGCAGCCGACTATAACAGAAGTGTTACAGAGATGTGATTATGTTAACGATGAAGACATGAGGGTATAACGATCAGAATGTGCTGCGATCAATCAAAGGCCCCAGCCGGGGCCTTTGGCGGTTGTAATCAGGACGGCTCTGGACTGAAACGGATTGGCATTTCGCGAATGCCATTAATGAAATAGGACTGCATGTATTTGATCGGACCCGCAAATTCCGGGTTGCGCAACCTCGGCAGTATCTGCTCAAACATGATGCGCATTTCCTGCTTGGCGAGGTGAGTCCCCAGGCAGAAGTGGGAGCCGGTGCCAAAGGAGCGTAAATCACGGGCCAGATCTTTGTGACGTTGCGCGCGGGTGACGTCAAAACGCATTGCATCTTCCCCAAAGATTTTTTCGTCATGGTTGACGGTATGGTAGTGCAGTATGATCTTGTCGCCTTGCTTGATGTGTTGCCCACCGACCTCGATGTCCTGCATGGCGGTGCGCTTCATACAGACAAAGGCCGTGTTGTAACGCAACATTTCATCGACTGCGTTCGGTATCTGGTCTGGGTTCTGGCGCAGCCACTCTAGCTGATCCGTATGTTCCATCAGCAGGCGCATGCCATGACTGATGCTGGTGCGTGTACTTTCGTTGCCGGCGGTAATGGTCATCAGGAACATCCAGATAAATTCTTCGTCACTGATGGGCTCGCCGTCGATTTCTCCGCGCAGCAGTGCACCGGTAACCGTATCGCGCGGTTCACTGTCCCAGCCGACCTTTAGCATATAGGCATATTCCATCAGCTCTGCAGCTGCAGCTTCCGCATCTTCTTTGCCACCGGATGCTTCCGGGTCGTCGGCAAACATCATGCGGTTGGTCCAATCAAAGATTTTGGCGCGATCTTCCGCAGGGACATCCAGTAAATGCAATATGGTAAATAGCGGCAGTTCGGAGGCGACCTCGGTGACAAATTCGCATTCGCCTCTGGGGGCGACGGCGTCGACCACCTTTTTGGCGTGTTCTTCAAGGAAAGGCAGGTGTTGCTCAACGGCTTTTGGCGTAAAAGCATCACGTACGACGCGGCGCATTTTCATGTGCCGTGGTTCATCCATGTTGATCAGCATTTTAGCGCTAATGTTGTCGACCATTTCCTGATCATCTTCCATCGGCATCGCACTGCGGGCCTGGGAGGAAAAAATGTCCGGATTGCGTTCGATAAAGTCCAGTTCTTCACGGCGCGTCACAAGCCAGTAGGGCACGCCGGTGATGGGGTCGTCCATGCGCACAATGGGACCGCGTTGGCGTAGTTCTGCCAGTGACTCGTAGGGCATGCCGCCGGCAAAAATGGAGGGATCGAGAATATTATCGATAGGTCCTTGGTGGACGGGGCAAACTGACATGTGCACCTCCTGTGGTATTTATATAGGGACTGCAGTTAATGTCTGAACCGCGCTTGGAGCATGGCGCATTTGATGGAAGCAGTATAGGCATTCCCCGGCCAATGCACACATGACAGAGCGTTCATACGTCACCGCGAATGCGGTAGCCAGTGCGACCAGCGGCCTCTATAGTTAAGCCCTTAGGTAAGACTAAGCCCGTGCGGTGCGCCTGGCTTAGTCAATCTGGAGACCAAGGTATGCCGGAAATCAAGAAAATTGCCCGCAAGCTCAGTGATAACCTACTGGTCATCCTGCTGGTCGTGGCCGCGGCGCTCGCGATCTACTCCCTGTTTGGTGATGTGGTGCCCCAGGAGCAGCGGGAGTCCGTGTCCGGTCAGTGACGAGGGCTTGGCAGCGCCTAATGCGTTGGAGGACTTCCGCATCTAGGTTGTTTCTGTTTGTTCAGTCATTTCGGCCAGGCGCCTTTCGAGATAGCGTCGCTGGGCGTCCTGCTGACTCAGGCTGATGGCTCGTCGGTAGCTGGCCTGGGCTTGCGCAAACTGCCCCTGTTGACGATAGAGTTCTGCCTGTGCGGCATGGGCCGGTTGGTAGTCGCGAAGGTTGCGGTCAATATCGATTTGTTTCATCAGTTCCTGGCCGGCTGCGGCGCCGTCGCGCATTGCCACAGCGACGGCGCGATTGAGGGCAACCACGGGAGAGGGCTGGGCGCGCAGTAGAAGGTCGTAAAAGCCAACTATCTGGTTCCAGTCGGTATCGCTGGCGCTGGCAGCCGTTGAGTGCACTGCGGCTATGCCGGCCTGAAGCGCATAGGTACCGACGGGGTGCAGGCGCAATGCTTGTTCGACAAGTGCGCAGCCTTCTTCAATCAGTGCTCGATCCCAAAGCTCTCGTTGTTGCTCTTCGAGCAGTATCAGCTCGTCATTGTTGGAGCTGCGTGCTTCGCGACGCGATTCATGCAGGAGCATGAGTGCCAGCAGACCGAGTGTGTCGGTGTCTGGCATCAGCTCGACAAGCACTCGGCCCAAGCGAATGGCTTCGCTCGATAGATCATGTCGAGT
>JBFKDP010000130.1:0-10073 GCA_041619575.1 Litorivivens sp. | reverse complement strand
CTGCTCTACGAAATTCACAGCGATGTCGCCGGGCATGGCCGCGCGCTCAGCCGTGGCAGAATCTACAACCGTGCCGGTCAGCTGGTAGCAGCGGTGACTCAAGAGGGCTTGCTGCGTACGCGCAAGGAAGCGTGACATCGGCTAGTCGGGAAATTGCGTATACACTGCTTTACGTTACTTCTGTCAAAAGGCACCTGCTCATGCGTTCGCTACTGCTACTGTCCGCCGCGTTTATCTTAAGCGCCTGCGCGAACTATTCCGCCAATACGGATGTATCCGACATCACACTGCCGGACACCCGCTTTCGCGTGATCGAAGATCTAACCTACACGCCCCCGAACTGGCCGCAGGCCTTACGCGCGGATATTTATCAGCCACTGGGCGATCAACTCAGGCCGGCGGTGCTGATGGTACACGGCGGTGGCTGGGAGGGCCGGGAACCCGATGACATGCGCAGCATTGCTGAAACACTGGCCTCCAGCGGCTTTGTTGTTGTGAATGTCGCCTACCGTTTTGCGCCCGCCTACCAGTTTCCTGCCCCCTTGCACGACTTGCAGCAGGCGATGCACTGGATTCATGCGAATGCCGATCGTTACAACATTGATTCGCAGCGCGTGGCTGCACTGGGCTATTCAGCGGGCGCCCACCTGGTAAGTCTGCTTGGCTTGGTGGCGGGCACGGGTGGCGAGCTGGATAGAGAGTACGGTGGAATTATTACCCGGCCTGCGGCAGTGATTGCAGGCGGCACCCCGAGTGACTTGCGTAAATTCACCGGTGGCCGGCTGGTGCCGCAGTTTTTGGGTGGCACCATCAATGAAATTCCCGAGGTATTTGCTGCGGCTTCACCGGTGACACATGTTCACGCGAAAGCTCCGCCGTTTTTCATCTACCACGGCAGCAGTGATATGTTGGTGGGTTCCGATCACGCCAGCGATTTTTATGCCGCGCTGCAACAGGCTGGCGTGCCGTCAGAGTTGTACCTGCTGCGCCTGCGCGGGCACATGACGGCCTTTGTCACGGCCGGCGGAGCAATCAAAACCGGCATGCAATTTCTGCAGCGTGTCATGCCTGAGCAAAGCGCAACCGCAGCCTCGCGCTAGCGCTTTTTTCCTCAGGTGCTCAAGCCCTCAGGCGCTCAGGCCGGGCTCAATCACGATGGCCTGCATGGCTTCACGCATTGCTGCGGGGAGGGGTGTGGGTTTTTGATCCTCGCGCGTGACAAACACGTGCACAAAATGCCCGTGCGCCGAGGCGGTATCCGCCCCCTTTTTAAAAATGCCGATATTGTAGCGAACTGAACTGTTGCCCAGCTTCTCAATGGCCAGCCCTGCTTCGAGTTCATCGGGGTAGGCAATTGGCGACAGGTACTCACAACCGGAAGACACTACAAACCCGATAATGTCGCCCTCGTGAATATCCAGACCGCACTCTTCAATCAAAAAGCGATTCGCAGCACTGTCGAAGTAGGAATAGTAGGTAACGTTGTTAACGTGGCCGTAAATATCGTTGTCCATCCAGCGGGTTGTGATGGGAAAAAACCGGCGGTAGTGCTTTCTGCTTTTTTGCTTGGTCATGGTTATGTTGTCAATCAAGGGGATGGGGGATCGTACCCTACCAAGAAATAAATTCAATCGCGTAGGTCGCGAGTAGGCTTCCGCTGACGGTCTATCTGTCGGCGACGAAGGCTTGTCGCTCTATTGCAAACAGTGCTGCCAATGTTATGTCGGCCTCGAAAATTCAGGCCGCGGGATCAATAATAATTGCTGACGAAAATAAAAAGCTGTGCCATATTCAGCGCGTAGACCCCGCGGCGAAACGGGGTGATTATTGTGAGCTCGTTCGATGGGTGCTTCAGAAGAGGTGCTGTGGCTTTCGGAGGCTTTTTACAATTGCGCCTTGCGAGAGCAGAGCTGGTACGACGCGCTGGACATGTTGGCCAAGGCTACCGGTTCGCAATTTGGTGAATTGATCGGCATTGGCTCAAAGGCCGCGATCCCCTTTAATATCATGACGGATATTGATCCGGGTTTTCACCCGGCATTTCTTGCTGCCGGTGGTGGTGATCCGTCTGTAAATCCCCGTGTGCGAGCGGGCATGGATGCGCCGATCCTCAAGGTCCTGGCGGAAGAAGATTTCATTTCTCCCTCGGACTACCGGCGCAACCGGCACTATCAGGAGTTCGCAATACCCTGGGACGTCCCCCACATTTGCTTGTCCACTCTGGATCGCAGTAATGACGGTTTGATCGGACTTGCGGTTGTGCGCACGCGTCGCGACGGGCCTATCCAGCCTGAACAGAAAGCCCTGCTGGCCGCTGTTGCACCCCATGTTCGCGCGGCTGTTCGCACGCAGATTGCTCTGGAAAACCAGAGTCTTGCCTTGCTGAGTCGTACCCTGGAAGGCCTCTCGATTGCAGCTTTTATATGTGATCGCAGAGGGAAGGTTCGCAGCATGACACCGGCTGCCGAAGGTCTGGTTCAGAAAAGTGACTGGCTGCAGTTGCGCGCGGGACATCTAATCCCGTTACAGCGCGAGAGCGCCGGGCAATTGGCAGCGGTTCTGAATGAGGCTTGCAGTACGCTTACAACACACGCCAAGCCGCTCGTGCGGACGATCGCGATTAAAGGTGCAAGTCCCTGTCAGCCTCTGATACTTGATGTGATTCGCTTGTTGCAGCCGGAACATGAGTTTTCCTTTTCTGCCCATATTCTGATTGTGGCGCGAACCTTGAGATCCAACGATAGCCAGCAACAGGGCGTTCTGCTGGGTTGTGCATTTGGGCTGACGCCGGCGGAAGCGGATATAGCGCTACGAATAGCGCGGGGAGAAACTATTGCACAGATCTCCTCTGCCAGAGAGACGTCGATCGGAACGGTGCGTATGCAAATCAAGGCGGTCATGGTCAAGCTGGGCGTAAGCCGCCAGGCTGAAGTGGTGGCAAAACTCGCCCTGCTTTGAGTTCGCTTATTTAACCGTCATATACCAAATGGTAGATGTCCGGCCCCATCGCCTATTTCAAGATTGTCAGACGGACTCCGGCACCAGCCGGGGCGCTCTGAACTTGGGAGTTAGGGGGTAATCATGTGGATAGTGAGAGGATCTGTGTTGCGTCGGCGGTGTTTTGTGCTTGCACTGTCAGGCTTAATGGCAGGGTGTCTGGGGGGGAGTGGTGGCAGCAGCAGTAGCGATACTGGTGCGACTCCGCCAGCAGATATATTGACGAAAACGACAGTGTCGGCCGCAACGGTGTCGGGTGCGATTCTGGTGCCCAAGTCGCAGGCATCAAAATTTATCGCCCTGAACTCTCGGGCACAGTGGCATGAATCCCTGTTATTGGCCCTGAGCAACTGGGTGCCTTCAGTGCAGGCGATAGAATTGGCCGATTTTGAGCGCGTTAATGCGCAGGAAATCAGGCTGCTTCGATTCAACCGTCAAAGCGGCAACTACGCACCAGTGGTTGTCAGCGAAGCGCAGCTGGCTGACTTTAATAACGCCGTGACTGCCGGCCTGGATGGAACCTATACGATAGATCTGATCGCACTGGCGGCGGCGGGGATTTTGCCCGAAGCCTTGCTGGATACAGCCCTGCTCGTTGAGGTTCACCTCGAATTGAGCTCTGGTGGTTCTGTGCAGCTGCGTGCCCCCCTCGTTGATACAACGCTTAATGTCAGCCCGTTGACTGAATTATTGGTTCGCCGTTTTTCTCAGGCCGGTCCTTCCGGACTCGATTCGATCAGTATTGGCGAAGCGAGGGAATTAATTCTGGCGGCTAATAATGTGGTGGTGAGTGACGCGGGTAACAAAACTATCGAAGAATTGATTGGCGAGGTGAACAAGGTTGCTGGTGTCACACTGGATGAGCAATTTGCAGAGTATCAGTCTCCCGAGCCAAACTCGGATTCGATCAGTGTTGTTAACGGTGAATATGCTTTTGTCTTTTTTGGTGAAGGGGTGATTGGCACCCACGAGCAAGCGCAAGTGGACCAGCAACTTGGCTTCGGTGAATACTACGATTTTCTGGATGTAGCCACCACTACGATTAACCTGAATAGCCAGGGCGTGGGTCAATTGCAATTTGGTAGCGGCACGCCGGTGATTGGGTCTTCCGCCCAGGTGATACAGAGTCACGATGGCAGTTCTGTAACAGATTTCTTCACAGAAATTGACGGCACTCCAGAAGGGTTTGCGCTCCCGGCTAAACTGAATGGCAACGGCAGCCTGTTTGTTAGCGATTCCCCGAGCAGCGAGTTTGACTCTACATTCTTCCAGTGGGAGGTAAGTTCTGGGAACAGTTTTACCTTTCGGCCGCTGGATTTCGGTGGCGACAAGCTTGGACGTATCGGTGTCATTCGCGCGCCCTACGAATACTTTGATGATGTCGCAGGTGCGGGTGCAGCCAGTGAAGAGAGCCATACCTCGCCCGACTTCTCAGCGCCGCGATTTCGTTCTATAGACAGCGTCTTGGCGATTGGCCTGCCTGCCTCAACGCTCGCGGCAACTAATTTCAATCAGGACATCGGGGTCGTAACGCTTACGATTACTCGCGATAAAACAGGCTTTGCGAGTATGTCTGTGCGCAACGAGCGGCTAAGCGTTAGCCCACAGAATGCGGGCACCTTCAGCGGTGGTATCGGAGATGGCTTCAGTATCTTTCGTCAGCTTGGTACGGGTAGTACCGGCGTTGGTCTGGCAACCAACGAAGACAATACTGATAGCCTGACGTTGACCGGTGGCGCGGGAGGCGGTATCTCTGTGACCTCGTCCGATTCACCCAATACGAGTATCAAAGGGATTGCTGCGCCTGGAGGAGCTTTCGGGGTTCTCGGGTTGATCGGCGTCGAATGTTCGGATGGTGTGAACTCGACCAGCCACGATAATACTGTCGTCTGCCCTCAGGGTTCGGGTGAACCTGTCGCAGGCGAAATAGGGGTTGGATTGTTTGTGCCAGTGGCGGATGCAACCACTTTAACAGCCGGTGATGTCTACAGCTTTCAGACCTATGAGTTTACAAGCCACCTGGGTTCGGACTACGGGACCTCGGGATGCAGGGGCGAATTTGTCATCGGTGAAAATTCTACGCTGGATTTCAGCAGTGAAGACTGCGTGAGCGTAGTCAGGTTGGGGGCATCAGAAATTGATATTCCCGGGCTCGAATCCGACAGTAGCGCACTGTCGCCGATTCCTGTCAGCGTGAGTAACGGTTTGATCAGTGGAGACCCGGTTGAGGCACCGGAGCTGCAGGGCTACATCTCTGCAAGCGGCAGTATCGTATTGCTGCGGTTTGCAGACCCCAGCGCCCCAGACTACGTAGGCATTGTTATTGCCCAGCGAGTCTCCGGCAACGCCTTGTAAAGCAGTCAGCCTCGCTTTCGAAAACCCCCGTATCGGGGGTTTTTTTATGTTGGCCTAAAACGCCGCTCGGTAGATTGCCAGTGCATCATGCTCGTGCACCTCTCGCGGATTATTGACCAGCAGACGCTGCTGCAGCATGGCGTCCTTGGCCAGCATCGGCAGGTCTGTCTCGGGTACTTTTGCCTCTTTTAGCGTTTTGGGGAGAGGAGCGCGCGCGATAATGTTTTCCATCGTTACAATAAATTGATCGCAGGCTTTTGTCGGCGATAACAGGTGATTGCCCGGCTGCAGGCAGGGTAGTAGCTCTGCGTAAAGGTTTGCAGCCTGGCTGGCGTTAAACTTTAGCACCGAGGGCAAGACCAGCGAATTACTCAGGCCGTGGGGGATATGGTAGTGGCCGCCCAATGGGTAGGCGAGGGCGTGCACAGCAGCAACGGGGGCATTGGCAAAGGCTTGCCCTGCAAGGCAGGCACCGAGCAGCATATTGCTGCGCGCCCGCAGATTGTCGCCTTGTTCGATGGCGGTGTGCAGGTTGGCTGCCATAAGGGTCAGGGCCTGACGTGCCAGCATATCGGAGTAGGGGTTTTTCTTAAGCTTTGAGGTGTAGGCTTCAATGGCGTGCACCATGGCGTCGATGCCTGTCGCTGCCGTGACGGCTGGTGGCAGGCCACGGGTCAACTCCGGGTCAAGCAGGGCGACATCGGGCAGCAGTTGCGGCGATACGACACCCATCTTGGTGGTCTCGCCGGTGGTAACGATGGCAATGGGGGTTACTTCAGAGCCGGTGCCCGCAGTTGTTGGCACTTGAATCAGAGGCAGCCGACCGCCTGTGATATTCCCCTGCCCATACATCTCCGCCAGGCTTTGGGTGGAAGGCGTCAATGCGGCGATTAGCTTGGCGACATCCATTGAGCTGCCGCCGCCCAGACCAATGACTCCCTCTATGTCGGCCTCTCTCGCCGTGTCGGCAGCCGCCAGCACCACTGACTCTGGCGGGTCCGCCTGTACATCTGCGTAGACGGTGACAGACAGGCCATCTGCTTCCAGCAAATCGACAAGCCGCTCGACGATACCTGTTTTTTGCAGGCCGGGATCCGTAACCAGCAGCAGTCGTGATAGCGACAGTTCACGGCACAGCTGAGGTAGTTGTGCGCTGGCACCAGATTCAAAAACAATTCGACGACATGTTTCAAAGTGGAAGTTCATTGTTGCGGCTCCCTGGAATGTTACGTTTGCTCCTGCAAAAACTCGTGATAGGCCGAGGCCACAGCGCTTGGCGCTTCAACCTGAGGATAGTGACCAATTTCCGGTAGTTCGATAATAGTATCGCCGGGGCGCACCAACTCACGGTAGCGTGTGACCATATGGGCACCGGAGACCGGATCGGCACTGCCATTAATCAGCATCACCGGTACGCAGCTGTCTCGCAATGACAGCAGCCAGCGTTCGCGGTGCTGGCGGCGATCAGCCATGTAGTGAATCAGTTTGTGCAGCAGTTGATTGCCGTGGCGCAGACACATCAACTGCCAGAAGCCGTCCAGCTCGCTTTGGCTGGGGCGCGAAGCCGGGCCGAATATAGCGGTAAAGCTGCGTTCAAACTGACTCTTGCCAAAGAGTTTGGCAATAAACGAGCCCAGCGGGCCTTCCAGTAGTTTCTGCACCAGTCTAGCGCGGTGAGTCTCGGGAAAGAGGCCGCCGTTTAGCAGGCAGACGGACAGCCAGTGCCCGCAACCCTTGCCCACATTCTGTCGATAGAGCAGTTCCTGGGCGACTGTGTCGCCGTAGTCATGGGCGAGGACATGGAAACGGTCGAGCTTGAGTTCGTCGACCAGAGCCTCGACGATATCGGCCTGCTCGTGAATGCTGTAGGTGTGGGCAACAGGCTTGTCACTAAAGCCAAAACCCAGCATATCCAGCGCCACCAGTCGGTAGTGATCTGCGAGGAGAGGCCATATCTTTAACCAGTCCCAGCTTGAGGTGGGAAAGCCGTGTATTAGCAATAGGCAGGGTTTGTCGGATTCACCGCTGTCGCGGTAGAAGATGGTGTGCTCGCCGAAGGTGAAATAACTGCCGCTATCTCTCCAGTCAGTGATGGATGTCTGTAGTAAGGCGCTCACGGTTTTCGCTCATGGCTGTATAACGATTAATAGGTGTTGTGCTCGATACGGCGCTAACTATGGCAAAATTGCGGGCAAATGCACAGTACCAGTTTAAAGGTGCTTGTGTGACAGTGCTTGTGTGAAAGTGCCTTTGTAAAAGAGGTTGCGTGAAAGTGTCGCTATCAGGGAGTCCAGCGCCATGTCGATCAAGATAGAATTTGAGCATGATATCGATGCACCGCCAGCGGTGGTGTGGCGAGTCCTTACCGACCAGGCGGCCTATCCCCAGTGGAACCCCTTCGTGGTGCAGTCCGAATCTACCCTGGCGGTGGGCGAGCCCATTGTGATGCGGGTCAGGGTCTTGCCTTTTTTTGCCCAGCCGCAAACGGAAGTTATCTATGAGCACGAGCCGGAAAAATTGCTCAGCTACGGCGTTAAAGGTGATCCTATGGGTGCACTGCGCAGCTATCGCTCCCACCAATTGACGCCCGTGGAAGGCGGCACCCGTTATCAATCTTTATTTGAATTGAGTGGCTGGTTTGCACCGGTCGTGGGTCTATTGCTGACTCGCCAGCTGCGGCGCGGATTTCGGCAGATGAGTCAGGCTATTGCCGAGCGCGCCGAGATGCTGGCACGCTCGACGTGAGCTGCCTTAGTCGACCGCCTCGCTGCGAGCCAGTTCAGTATCGAGCTGACGGGTAACGGTCTGGGGTGTGCCCGTGTTGCGCGCCAGTAGATGGTAGGCCAGCGGGACGACGAGCAACGTCAGGAAGGTGGCCACGCTGACGCCGGACGCCACGACGATGCCGATGACAATCCTGGCCTCGCTGCCGGCCCCGCTTGCGAGCAGTAACGGGATGGCACCCATCACGGTGGTGATGGAGGTCATCAGGATGGGCCGCAAGCGTTGGCCAGCCGCCGCCAGCAGGGCTTGTTCAAAGTCCAGCCCTTCGTCACGCAGCTGATTGGCAAATTCTACAATGAGAATGCCATTTTTGGTCGCGAGTCCCACCAGCATAATCAGCGCAACCTGACTGTAGATATTGATGCTTTGGCCGCTAAAGTAGAGGCCGAAAAGTGCGCCGGCAATGGCCAGTGGCACCGTCAGCATAATCACAAAAGGCAATACAAAACTTTCAAATTGGGCGGCCATAACCAAAAAGACCACCAGCAGGGACAGGGCGAAGATAAAGTAGATATCGCCCGCGCTTTCCTTCAGGTTCAGCGACTCGCCTTTGTAATCGATAACGGCCTCAGGCGCGACCGAACGCGTCAGGTCTTCCAGGTAGCTCAGCGCCTCGCCCAGCGAATAGTTATCCGACAGCCCAGCCGATATAGTGATTGCGCGCATACGGTTGTAGCGATTCAGGGTGGAGGCATCGGCGCCGTCTTCGAGGGTGACCAGGTTTGCCAGTGGGATCAGCTGGTTGGTTGTTGCTGAGCGCACGTAAATATTATTCAGGTCGCCCGGTGAGCGCTGCGCGCTTGGCTCACCTTCGAGAATGACGTCGTACTCCTCGCCATCACGCATAAAGGTGGTAACGCGGCGCGAACCCAGCAGCGTTTCCAATGTGCGGTTGATATCGACCAGCTGGACGCCCAGCGCAGCTGCACGCTCAGTCTCGACGGATACCCGCAGCTGGGGTTTGCTTTCTTCGTAGTCACTGTCCAGGCCAATCAGTCCCTCGTTGTCGGCAGCTTCGGCCATGATGCGATCGCGCCAGCGCGCCAGTTCCTCATAGTCGCTACCGCCAATCACAAACTGCACGGATTGGCTGGCGTGACCGCCCAGTGCCTGCGGCATGATGGGAAACGCGACCACGCCGCTGACGTCGGCAACCCGTTGCCGCACATCCTGCATAATGTCCCAGCCATTGCGGCGCCCGGATTCCCAAGGTGACAGTACAATGACGGACATGGCGCCGTTGTAATTCTCGCCGCTGTTAAAACCCTGAGGTGCACGCAGCAGCAGGCGTTGAACTTCGCCTGATTCCACCAGCGGCATCAGACGTTCTTCTATCTGCAGGGTGCGCTCTCTGGTGTAGTCAAAGGAGGCACCCTCGGGCCCTTTTATAACCATAAAGAAAACGCCGCGGTCCTCTTTCGGGGCGAACTCTTGCGGCAGCTGCTTGAACAGATAGCCACACACACTCAAGGCAGCAATAACCACAAGTATGGTGATCACGGGCGCGTGCAGTGCGCGTGCCAGCGCTGACTGGTAGGTGTGCTGCAAGGCCGAAAAGGCCTTGTCTGTCAGCTCGCTGGCGCGGGGCTTCTTGTCGAGCTTGTCGGCTTTCAATAATTTTGCACAGATCACCGGCGAGAGTGTCAGAGCCACGAGGCTGGAAAAGCCGACGGCCGTTGCCATGGCGATTGAAAATTCACCAAACAGTCGCCCTACGTCGTCCTGTAGAAAGGTGATGGGTACAAAGACGGCTATCAGTACCAGTGTGGTGGCAACGACCGCGAAGCCGACCTGACGGCTGCCGCGATAGGCGGCCACCAACGGTGATTCGCCTTCGGCCATGCGGCGGTGAATATTTTCCAGAACGACAATGCCGTCATCCACGACCAGACCAATGGCGAGGACCAGCGCCAGCAGGGTAAGCAGGTTCAGGGAGT
>JBFKDP010000129.1:0-10084 GCA_041619575.1 Litorivivens sp. | reverse complement strand
GGCCAGTTCTGCATGACAGGGAGCGCTACACGGAGACCGTTGATAACCCGGTCAAACACGTTATCGACAGCCCACTTTCGACCTTCTCGATTGATGTGGATGCCGCTTCCTTTAGTTTGGCACGACGCTTCTTGAAAGAAGGGAGGTTGCCACCAGCTCAGGCTATTCGCAGCGAAGAAATCATCAATGCGCTGAGCTATCCTCCCCAGCCAGGCTTGAACGAAGCTAATCCTGTTGGCGTGAAATCCCGTGTGATGATGACGCCCTGGAATTCGCAAACGCGATTGCTGCAGGTGCAACTCAATGCCTGGGAGCCGGAGGCTCAGGCTATGCCTGACAGCAATTATGTTTTTCTGATTGATGTCTCCGGTTCTATGCAGGGGGACGATCGGCTGGGTTTGTTAAAGCGTGCCTTCGCAGTTATGCTGACGCGCCTTAAGCCGTCCGATAGTGTTGCACTGGTTACTTATGCGGCAGGTTCGCAAACGGTGCTTGAACCGACGTCGGTGAGTGAGAAGCAAAAAATACAGTTGGCCCTGGATGCGTTGAATGCTGGTGGTTCCACTCACGCCAGTGACGGTATTCAGCGAGCCTACCGGCTGGCGCAGCAAGCCTTTATTGATGGTGGCAATAATCGCGTGATTCTTGCTACAGACGGTGACGTTAATGTAGGTCTGCAAGGGCAGGATTTGGTCGCGATGGTGGAGCAGCAACGCAATCGCGGTATCTATCTGACAGTACTCGGGGTTGGTCGGGGCAATTATATGGATGCCCAGTTGGAACCCTTAGCGAATCACGGCGATGGGAACTACTACTATTTTGACTCTTTTCAGGAAGCGCGGCGCGTGCTGGTCAGCGGACTTCAGGGTACGGCTTACACCATTGCTAAAGATGTGAAGCTACAGGTCGAATTCAACCCTGCAGTGGTTGCCGAGTACCGCTTGATTGGCTACAACAATCGCCGGCTGGCAGATGCTGATTTCAATAATGACGCCAGGGATGCGGGTGAGATCGGCGCAGGGCATAGCGTGACTGCACTCTACGAAATCAGTCTGACAGAGGGTGATTTTCGCTTTGTTGACGAGCGTCGTTACAGCAAGCCTAAACCCGAAGTGCGCGACACTCGTGAGCTGGCTTTGATCAAACTACGGTACAAACGAGCCGCTGGTGAGTCGAGCGTCAGGCGCGATCACATAGTGTCGAGTTCTGTTCTGGCCAGTTTAAATCCTCTCAGCGAGGCGGTGGTGGCTGCAGCATTTGCAGAAAAGCTCAGAAATTCCCCTTTTCTGGGAGACTATGCTTGGTCGTCATTGCAGGCATTGACGGCTACGCTGGATGTGTCCAGAGATAACCACGCAGACTTGAAACGTATGGTGGAAACTGCGGCCCTACTGGCGGCAAGCCGAGGCTGAGGCCTTTGTTGAAGGCTGCGTCGCAGTTAAAGTCAGAGTTGTGCTTCGGCGTAATACTTTCGGGGGAGAATTACTCCCCCTTGATGCTGCCTTCTCTTCTGGGGTCCGCGCCGCCCTCCAGAAACAGATCATCAATCCAAATGGCATGCAGGCCGGAGGTCTGGGCTTTTTCGGACACTAGGTGTCCCAGGCTTTTAAGATACTGAATCAGTGCGGGACTGACTCTGCCTTCTTCGAGCTCTAGCTGGCGGCCCATATGCACAACATGGGGCTCGGCAATAGCCTGCGCAACCGGAATACCATTTTCGAGAACATCCCAGATAGTGCGGGCAACGTAGTCAATAATTCGCGAGCCGCCGGGGGAGCCGATGACCAGCCGGGGCTTGTCGCCCTCAAAGACGATCGTAGGTGACATGGATGAACGCGGACGTTTTCCAGCGGCGACTCGATTGGCCACTTTGCCGTTAGCGTTTTCCGGAACAAATGAAAAGTCGGTGAGTTGGTTATTCAGCAGAAAGCCACCCACCATAATGCGAGAGCCAAAGGCGGTTTCGATACTGCTGGTCAGGCTGACGACATTGCCGTAGTCGTCGACAATCGAAAAATGTGTGGTCGAGGGGAGCTCGGGTGATTGCGCGCTGATATACCCCAGCGCCTCCGCTGAGGGGGGTACCCCGGCCGGGGCCGAATTAAGGCTGGCATCGGGCTTTATCAGGCTGCTGCGCTGCTTGAGGTAGGCGGGATTGATCAAGCCCTGTATTGGGACATTCACAAAATCCGGATCACCGATGTAGCGATTGCGATCTGCAAATGCCAGCCGTGAGGCTTCAGCAAAGCGATGTATCTGATCGGCCGCCGGGGTCTTGGCGTCGGCAACATGTTGCAATGTACCTAACAGGGCGGCCACAGTGGTGCCGCCTGAGGAGGGCGGCCCCATGCCGCAAATGCGGTATTGGCGAAACGCACCGCAAACGGGTTCGCGTTGTTTTGCGCTGTATTGTCTAAAGTCATCAAGCGAAAGTTTGCCGGGGCGGTTTGGATCGTTTGCAACCGCGCTGACAATGTCACTGGCGATACGACCGGCGTAAAATTCTTTGGCACCTTTTCTGGCAATGAGGTCCAGAGTCTCTGCATAGGCCGGATTTTTCAGGATAGAACCTATGGCTTTGGGCGTGGTGCCATCGTCTTCGAAAAAATACGCTGTGATTTCAGGGTTGACGGCCACTTTGGGCATTTTGACCAGCAGCTGGTGCAGGCGTGGAGAAATCGAAAAACCGGACCGCGCCAGACTGATGGCGGGCTGAAACAGACTCGACCACGGCAGTTTGCCGTGCTGGGCATGCAGGGCATCGAGCATGGCGACAACACCGGGTGTGCCGACCGCGTGACCACCAATAACCGCTTCAAAAAAGCTCATTGGTTTGTCAGCGACCATAAAATGCTGCTCATCGAGCGCGGCAGGTGCAGTCTCGCGACCATCCCAACTCGTTAGCTGCTGTTTTCCATTATCCCAATGTAGGACAAACGCGCCACCACCAATGCCTGAGGATTGCGGTTCTACCAGCCCCAGTACTAGCTGGGCTGCGATGGCTGCGTCGGTCGCCGTGCCCCCCCAGGATAATATTTTTTGGGCAGCCTCAGTGGCGTGTGGATTGGCAGTGACCGCGATATGTTTGGTCGCAATGGCGTGTTTGATGGTGCTGTAGCCGGATGCCGCCTCAGGAATAATGTCGGCCTTGACGGATTCCGCTGCCTTGAGCGGTGTGATGGTGAAGAGTATGGCGGCCATGCACAGGGCCGGTGACAGTCGTTTTCGCATACTCGGGGCTCCAAGGTGTTTGCGAAGACTCAGACTAATTCCTGAAGTCGAATATATTTCGCGTTCAGGTCGTCGCGAGATTCCAGATGATCAGGGTCCAGCGGAATACAATCTACTGGACATACAGTCTGGCACTGAGGCTCATCAAAATGGCCTACACACTCTGTGCAGAAATCAGGGTCGATTTCGTAGATTTCTTCACCCTGATAAATTGCGTTGTTCGGGCACACGGGCTCGCACACATCGCAATTGATGCACTCATCCGTGATTAACAGCGCCATAGCCGCTTAGTCCTTTCCGAACTTCCCGTTCAGGGCGTGAAGTACGTGCGGCGGTACAAAACGTGAAACATCGCCGCCCATTGAGGCGACTTCGCGCAACAGGGACGATGAAACATAGGACAGCCCTTCGCCCGGCGTCAGAAACAGAGTTTCGACTTCCGGGTTCATGGCGCGATTCATGCGCGCCAGCTGCAGTTCGTATTCGTAGTCGGCCACGGCGCGGACGCCGCGCAGGAAGGTGTAGCAGTCCAGGCGCTTGGCCAGGTCAATGGTCAGCCCGGAAAAACTGACGTATTCGATGCCGCCTATGCCGTCAAAGCATTGCTTGCAGAGCTCGATGCGCTCCTCAATATCAAACAGTGGCTTTTTCTTTTCGCTTTGGGCGACCGCAATATACACGCGATCAAACAGCCGGCTGGCACGCTCGACCAGGTCAACGTGGCCATGGGTAATGGGATCAAAAGTTCCGGGATAAATAATTGCCGCCATAACTCTGCTGCGTTGCTTTCTGTTTGAGTGGGCCTGCATGGTAGCACGATGCCAGAGCAGACTGTACTGTGCGCGGGTTTCAGGGCTTCTGGCAGCGATTGCAATAGACGGTGGCGCGTTGGCCAAGTCGCAGTTCTTTCAGAGGCATCTGGCAACCATGGCAGGGCTGGCCGGCGCGGCCATAAACTGCCAGCTCCTGTTTGAAATAGCCCGGTTTGCCGTCGCCGCCGAGAAAGTCCTTCAGGGTTGTGCCGCCCTGGGCGATGGCCTCGGCTAACACGGTTTTGATATCGACGACGAGTTTGTCGTAGCGCGCTCTTGATATTTTGCCCGCCGCAGCGGTGGGTCGTATGCCTGCGCGAAACAAGGCTTCATTAGCGTAAATATTGCCTACGCCCACGACAATTCGGCCATCCATGATGTAGCTTTTAATTGGCGCAGTTCGCCGGCGTGAGCGCTGATACAGGTAGTCGCCGTTAAATGTCTCGGACAGGGGCTCAGGTCCGAGATTGTCCAGCAAACTGTGGCCGCTTTGTCCGGCGGGTAGCCAATGTACTGAGCCAAATCGACGCGGGTCGGTGTAGCGCAGGACTTTGTGATTGCCCAGTTGCCAATCGATATGATCGTGCTTGGCGGCCGCGGTTCCCGCATCGACAAAATACAGTCTGCCGGACATGCCCAGGTGAACCATCAGTTGACCGCGATCGGTTTCGATCAGCAGGTATTTGGCTCTCCGGTGCACTGCCTTGACAGTGACTCCGCCAAGCAGCCTCGGCAATTCCGGGTCGACCGGCCAGCGCAGGCGTGCGTCGCGTACCACTGTCGTTAGAATTTTCTGGCCGACAAGCGGGCCTTCAATGCCGCGACGAACGGTTTCGACTTCGGGTAGCTCGGGCATGCGTGTACTAGCTCAGCAGTTTGGCCAGACGTTCGACTTCCTTGATGTCAGCCGTTGCGGGCACCAACTGAATTTCTTCGGCGCCGAGAGCCTCAATGGCTTTAATCCCTTCAACGATCGCTTCCGGCGTGTGCATCTTCATGGTTTTGGCCACTGAACGGGCTTCGTTTTCGCCGAAAATTTTCAGGTAGTCGAACACATAGTCCTGCAATGCGTTTTCGGCGCCATCCGCCAATGAGTACCAGAAACCGCCCATATGGTAGGGCTTCTCTGTCCGGCCCGCGTCCTGCCAGGCTTGGGTCGCCGAATCAAAAAAGTGCTTGATCAGGTCTGCGTTACCGTCCATCGCAAAGCCGTACAGACCGTCGGCCCATTGGGCGACGCGGTTGATGCTTTTGGGGCCCATGGCGCCCGCGAGTATAGGCGGCCCGCCTGCCTGTACCGGGTCGGGGCCGACGATATCGGCACCGTCAAAGGGTGCCTCGCCGGCCCAGATACGCTTCATCTCGGCTATCTGGTCGTCCATGCGCTGAAAGCGATTTTTAAAGGATGCGCCGACGGCTTTATAGTCGTCCTCGCGACCGCCTACACCGACAGTCACAGTGACCCGGCCTTCAGAAATCACGTCAAGAGTGGCAATTTCCTTGGCGGCCCAAACAGCGTTGTGCATGGGCAATACGTAGAGTGAAGGAATAATGCGCACACGCTCGGTTACTGCCGCAGCGGCGGCCAGAAAATTGCGCATTTCATAGGTGTAGCCAGTGATGCGCTCACCACACGAAAGGCTGTCGAATGGACCTTCATCGATCACGCGGCACCAGTCCAGCAGAGTTTTGCGGGTTATACCGCGCTTCATGTAGGGTATGCAGATACCAATCTTCATTAGGTCTTACCTTGCCCGTGGCAGTTGTTATCGAAATGGAAAATGTGGGCGGCATTTTAGGAGCCGAGCCCCAATCCTTGTAGCGCCAGAGTATTGTCGCGGGCAAATGGTCTGGCGAAGGTATGGCTAATTGTACTGCGCCTGTGTGAATAAATCCTTTTTGCCTTGGAAGTAAGTACCTATACTCCAAACAATAGTGGACCAACCCTAGCGCGGGAGAACTGGATGCTCGATGGTCTGATCTACGCTTTTGTGTTTGACGGGCAGGGCGGTGGGCGAGAGCTTGCTGCAGAACAAATTGCCGATTGGCAAGAGGCTGATGGCTTACTCTGGTTGCATCTTGACTACAGTAAGGCAGAGGTGGCGAATTGGCTGCAGGAGTCAAGCGGGCTCGACCCGGTGGCGGTATCAGCCTTGCTGGCCGAAGAGACACGTCCGAGAACGTCGGTCACTGGCAATCAGTTGCTTATGTCACTACGCGGCGTAAACCTTAATCCGGGTGCGGATCCGGAAGACATGGTGTCGATTCGGCTTTGGTCCGATAACAAGCGGATAATTTCCTCACGGCGCCGTAGGCTCCTGTCTATGGACGACATGGTCAGTTACATCCGCCGGGGTGAAGGCCCAAAGAATGCCGCGGAATTCATCAACTTTCTGGCTACGCGACTCACTGCGCGCATGCACGATGCGATTGAAAACGCTGAGGACGACGTCGCTGGACTGGAAGAAGATGTTTTGACGATGAACCGGCAGGAAATGCGTAATGAGCTGTCTGCGCTGCGCAGGCAGCTTATTTCACTGCGCCGCTATATGGCGCCCCAGCGTGAGGCGCTAAATCGCATTCAGATGGAGTCGCCGCCGTGGTTTGATGACTACCAAAAACTGAGAATGCGTGAGACGGCTGATCGGATGATGCTTTATGTCGACGTGCTCGACAGCGTGCGTGAGCGCGCCGCGGTCACTCAGGAAGAGCTGGTGAATCAATTATCTGAAGAATTCAATAAACGGATGTATGTACTGTCAATTGTCGCGGCCATCTTTTTACCACTTGGCTTTTTTACCGGTTTGCTGGGTATCAATGTCGGCGGCATGCCCGGTGCGGATCAGGGTGTAGCGTTCTGGGTCGTGTGTTTGATTTGTATTGTGGTGGTGATTGGCGAGGTTATCTTGTTTCGGAAGAAGCGGTGGCTATGAGCGCCGCTTCTAACACTGGGCTGCAGGCTCGTTTTTACAAACCCGAGCCTGAGTTGCAATGCGCGCTTGGGCGCGCAACTTTTTACAGCTTTAGATTGTTCCAGATGCTTCTCGTTGGCTCTACGCCGTTCATCGTATAGAAATGTATGCCGGGTGCACCTGCGGCAAGCAGTTGCTCACACAGGCGGGTAACCACTTCAATGCCAAAGGCATTGATTGATTCGGCGTCATCGCCATAGCCTTCAAATTTTTTCGTCATCCAACGAGGTAGCTCAGCACCACAGTTGCGGGAGAAACGTGCGAGGTTGGCGAAGTTGGTGATGGGCATAATGCCGGGGTAAATTGGTTTGTCGATACCCGCTTTTGTGCAGTCCTCGATAAAATAGTGCCAGGCATCAATATTGTAAAAGTATTGTGTGATGGCACTGTTGGCACCGGCATCCAGCTTGGCTTTCAGAAACTGTATATCGGTATCATAGGATTTGGCATCCGGGTGAATTTCCGGATAGGCAGCAACTTCCAGATGAAAGTGATCGCCGGTGTGCTTGCGAATAAATTCAACCAGCTCGTTGGCGTATACCAGTCGGGTTGCGCCCATGCCGGAAGGGATGTCGCCGCGCAGGCTGACGATGCGATCGATGCCAGCCTCTTTGTAGCTGTTGATCAGCTCCAGCATGGAAGCTTCGTCGTCGCCGCCAAAGGACAAATGAGGTGCAACGGACAAGCCTTCGCCTTTCATTTCCAGAACAATATTTTTGGTGTTGTCACGGGTGGAGCCACCGGCACCGTAAGTGACAGAAAAGAAAGCCGGCCCGAGAGCGTCAAGCTCCGCGCGAACGGATTTCAGTTTTTCCCGACCCGCGTCGGTTTTGGGCGGGAAAAATTCGAAGCTGTAGCGTTGTTGGGTCATTCTGTGAGTCCGATACGTTAGTTAAGCTATGTCGTGCTTGGCTAACGGTCGGACGTCGGACGTCGAATGTCGGACGCTAAAAACGGAGCACCGCCTTTGCGCCAGACGCAGGACGTCAGACGTCTGACCAGTCGATCAGTACTTATAGCTCTCAGGCTTAAACGGTCCATCAACCGGAATGTTGATGTACTTGGCCTGATCCTCAGTCATGCGCGTTATCACACCACCGAAACCGCGTACCATTTCTGCGGCCACTTCTTCGTCGAGTTTCTTCGGCAGAACCTTAACGTAGAGGTTGGCTTGCTTTTCAGCTGCAGGCAGGTCGGCAAATTTACGTTCCCACAGGTAGATTTGCGCCAGTACCTGGTTGGCAAATGAACCGTCCATGATGCGCGAGGGATGGCCAGTAGCGTTGCCGAGGTTTACCAAGCGACCTTCAGATAGCAGAATCAGATAGTCTTTCTTGTCTGCATCGCGAATGATCTTGTGAACCTGTGGCTTCACTTCTTCCCAGGCCCAGTTTTTGCGCATGTAGGCGGTGTCGATTTCGCTATCGAAGTGACCGATGTTGCTAACGACGCAGCCGCTTTTCAGGGCTTTGAGCATGTTGGCGTCACAGACGTTGACGTTACCGGTAGTGGTGACAACCAGATCGGTGGTTTGCAGTAGTTCCTTGTTGATGGAGGCTTCTGTGCCGTCGTTGATGCCATCAATGTAAGGCGATACAACTTCGTAGCCGTCCATGCAGGCCTGCATGGCACAGATCGGATCAATCTCGGTGACTTTAACGATCATGCCTTCCTGGCGCAGGCTGGCAGCTGAGCCCTTGCCCACATCGCCGTAGCCGATAACCAGTGCTTTCTTGCCAGACAGCAGGTGGTCGGTGCCGCGCTTGATGGCATCGTTCAGGCTGTGACGGCAGCCGTACTTGTTGTCGTTCTTTGACTTGGTAACCGCATCGTTAACGTTGATGGCAGGAACCTTGAGTGAACCTTCTTCCAGCATTTCCAGCAGGCGGTGAACACCTGTGGTGGTTTCTTCTGAAATGCCGTGAATCTTGTCCAGCATATGCGGGTATTTTTCGTGCAGCAGTTGGGTCAGGTCACCACCGTCGTCCAGTATCATATTGGCGTCCCATTCCTTGCCGTCGCTTAGAACAGTCTGTTCGATGCACCACCAGAATTCTTCTTCAGTCTCACCTTTCCAGGCGAAGACGGGGATGCCTGCAGCGGCGATGGCGGCAGCGGCGTGATCCTGTGTAGAGAAAATGTTGCACGAAGACCAGCGAACTTCAGCGCCCAGCTCGATCAGTGTTTCGATCAGAACCGCCGTCTGAATAGTCATGTGAATACAACCCATGATCTTGGCATTGGCCAATGGCTGATCGGCCTTGTATTTCTCACGCAGGGCCATCAGTGCTGGCATTTCGGTTTCGGCAATTTCAATTTCCTTGCGGCCCCATTCGGCCAGGGAAATATCGGCGACTTTGTAGTCGGTGAAGGTGGTGCTTGATGCTGTTGCTGTACTCATGTCGTAGTCCTCGTTGGTTCCTGGTCGGACGTCGGACGTCAGACGTCGGACGCTAAGTCTAGACGCGTTAACGCGCCAGGCTGATTTTTAATTTATTGAGCATGGCGAATATGTGTTCGATATGCTCAAGTTGTATTTCGATGTCATCCAGATACTTCAATCTGGCCGCTAATTAGAAGTTGCGTTTCCAGCTCTAGCAGTGAGCCGCAGGCAATATTGAGGAATCGGACAAAATCCTTATCGCTGTTTCTCCCCGCACCCTCAGCTATATTGGAGGGTATGCTTACTGCTGCTCTTCGGATTTGGGCTGTTAGCCCAAATCTCTCACTGCCAGGCATTGCAACCGTGGTTTGACATACATTAGAGACTAGATCCATCGATCTCTGCCAAACCACTAGTTTCTGGTATTTGCGCCGTTCCATCGCCGCACTCCTGGCTTTTCGTCAGACGTCCGACATCAGACATCCGACCCATCAATCAGAGAGCTGCTTTCAAGGCCTCGGCCTTATCCGTCTTCTCCCAGCTAAACGCCGTTGCCGTCTCCGAGCGCTCTTCGCCACCTTCTTTAAAGGTGTAAGTGTGCTCGTAGGGGTCGCGGCCAAAGTGACCGTAGGCTGCGGTGGGCTGATACATCGGGTGCAACAGGTCCAGCATCTTGGTGATGCCGT
>JBFKDP010000128.1:0-10090 GCA_041619575.1 Litorivivens sp. | reverse complement strand
GACTGCGTATTCGTTGACTCTCTGCCGCACACTGCAACCGGCAAGCTGAGTAAGAAGGACATTCGCGAGGACTACAAAGACTTCCGCTGGCAGGATGAGAGCTAGTAGCAGTGGAGTACATCAAGGGCGGGTAGCCTTTGGTCTACTCTCTGCTAGTTCAATGATACTGCGATGTCAGCCGCCAGTAATTACTGGCGGCTGACATCGTTATAGCTTGTTAAATTCTGCTGTGGCATTTGTATCTTCATTGAGAGTGATGGTGCAATTATCTGTTGTTCCAGAGCAATGAGCGGGCGCTGTCCAGCCGCTGAACTCATCATCTGTTGTCATCGGTGTCGCTCTGAGTGTGACGGTGCTCCCAATTGGATAGCTGGCGCTACATGGCCCGGATGAGCAGTCCATCGAAAATTGGCCATCACTCACCATACCCTCACCGCTTCCCGATAAGTTAACCGTAAGGGTTGCCATGTCAGAGCTATTTGTTTCGATGAAAGTCACTATAGCTTCATGATGCTGGTCAATGGTGAGGTGACAGTCATCATTATCTGCGCTGCCATTGCAGGCACCACTCCAACGAACGATATCACTAGACGTGTCAGGCACTGCGAACAGAGAAACCATACTTCCGCTGGTATAGGTTTGAGAGCACGGTGAACGGTCATTGTCGCAGATGAGTCGTTCCTCGTAGTCACCGGATGTGCCTGATCGCCCCTCAACTCTCAGTATCAACGTATAGGCTCTCGCGATTGGTTGGAAGCTGGCGGTGACTTGGCTATCGGCATTGATGGTGAAACGGCACTGGCTATCGCCAGCTGCAAATGAACAATCGCCACCCCACCGAACGAACTCAAAGCCTTCATGAGCCTCAGCGACTAGTGTTACTTCGCTCCCCCGGGAATAGGTATCTTGGCAAGCATTTGTCCCGCCTCCGTTTTGCTCGCAGCCGCTAATGCTACCCGTACCATTAACCTGGCCTCCGGGGTTCTCCACGCTGACTTCCAGTGTGTGAAGTGGGCTGAAGCGCGCCGTGATCTCCCTAGCTTGGTTATGGTTCAGGCTACAGCTGGTATCTGCTTCGGTACATGGTGCGCTCCAACTAGTAAACGCAAAGCCCGCAGTGGGAGTGGCGCTCAGTTTCAGAGACTGTCCTAATAGGAAGTCTTGGTGGCAGCTGCCACCCTTGTCGCTGCAGTCAATGCCCTCGGGCTGGCTGGTGACAGATCCTTCCCCGTCGATGTTTATTGTTAGTGGTGCGGAGGCACCAAAGTTCACGCCCACGTTCACATCCTCATCTATTGTTAGCGTGCATTCACCGTATTGTTGGTCGGCGCAAGGGCCTGTCCAACTGTGAAATGCCATGCCTTGCGAGGGTTGTGCTCGAAGTGTTACTGAACTACCTCTCGGGAAACGGCGCTGACACTGGTCATCGTTGTTGCCGCTGCCAAAACAAGCAATTCCAGAGGGCGCGCTCACAACTTCTCCGCCACCGCTATTAGAGACGCTGAGTGTTGGCGAAGGAGAAAAGTATGCCTGCTGGTAATAATGCGCATTATCTACCACCTTGAATGAGCATTGCTTACTGAGCTGATCGCCTTCCAGGCAATTAATGGGGTACCACGAAGAAAATTCCCAGCCGTCGGCGGCTTCCGCATGCAGTACTACCGTACTGCCACCATTAAATTCACCCGAGCAGGCTTCCCTGTCTGGACGGTCTTCATGTGATCGCGCATCGCAGTCAATTTGAGTGCTGGAATCGCGTACTGCACCAAAGCCGCTTATGTAGGAGGCGACAACGTTTGCTGGATAGGGGAAGCTGGCTCTCAATTGTGATTTGTTCGTCAAAGAAATTGTGCCGTTGTCCTCCCGGCGCACGCTGCAGGTGGGGGTACTATTGCAAGGTTCTACGCTGACCAAATCCGAGGGTACAGACCAGTCTACGGCAATTGATTGGCCGTCTCGAAAAGCAGAAAAAGTCACTGTTTCGGCTGACCCAATGCGCAGGCTGCAATTCTCATCATCGCTGCTGCACTGAAGCGCTTTTGCGGTAACGCTGTCATCCGGCTGGCCTGAAACTTCCACACCTAAGATATAAGCGCAAGAATCCAGATAGTCTTCGACTTCACCACCTTCGTGTACCATGGCGACACCGGCTTGTCCTGTGAGCAAGGGGCTGCCGGTAAGTTGCAGCCTTAGATAACCCTGGCCGTGCCCCGCGCCCAGGTAGTCCTCCAGCTTGAGGTAGGCATAACGAATTGGCCCGAAACTGGCGCTCCAGTTTTCGACGGGTATATTCTTGCCCACCCAGTCTCCGCTATCAAAGCGTACCGTGTAGTCAGTGCCAGGAGCCTCTCCGTCAATATCTTCAAGAGGCCCGGATTTCTGAAAAACTTGTAAATACACGGTTCGCGGATTCGTGCCCGGTACCACTTTGTAACTCACTTTTACCCAGCTCGATGTACCGCAACTTCGCAACCCATCGTCACTGCTATCACCCTGGCGTGGCTGGCTTTCACCCGCAACCGAATCTCCTAGCCAAAAGTCGAAATAGTTATTCCCAGTGTTAAAAGCTACTTCAGGCCGTAGATGTTTTTGCTCAAGTCCAGCATTGGCGTCGTTAAAATCCGGTAAGCCAATACGGTAAAACAGTGCGGCAGAATAGGCGGAAAAGTGTGGAGCTGAGAACGCTAGCCTGACAACTTTGTCATAGCTACCTGACTGGATTGCAGATAGCGCTGATTCTGGAATTACTTCACCATTGTTATCGACCAGTATGCCACTGGCCTCATTTTGCCAGACTCCGGTATCGGCATTAAAGGAGGTCATGGCTACGTCGATTTGGTCGTTTCCTGGGGTCGCATCGTAATACTGTCTAAGGTTATGCGGGTTTACGTCAACGGTAATTGAAAGAGGTGGATTAAACTGCGAAAGGCGTTGGCCGTTATTGTCAGTGGCGCCGAACCACCAGTACCCGCCCGACGTAAAGGGGTCGCTTGCAGTAGTGGCCACACCGGGAAAAGCCGAAAGATCATCGGCGCGAAAGCCAGCTGCCCAAAGTTGGCTTAGTGAATCGGGGATTGATGTGACACTAATCCCTTCACCCTGGGCGCGACCATTGGTAACCACCAGTGCCGCCGCATTCAAGTCGGGAAAGATGATTGGCGGTAATGTGTCACTTTGGGGCGCAGCTAGGTTGAACGTCATGCCTTGGCTCAGTGCTGTACCATTGTCGAGTACTGCATCTGCGCGCAGCCGGTAGCTCATATCGCTAACAGGGAATTGATAGCGACCCTCGGCGTCACTGCGCGTCGTCGCTATCGCGTTATTGTCGCTGTCAAATAGGGTTATTGTTAAATCGCTGAGGGGCTCGCCAGAGTCTAAGCGCACAACACCGGCTACTGAGCTGGGTAGCTCCGTGCCGCTACTACCGCCCGAGGAGCCACCTTTGTCATTGCAGCCAAGCAACAAGCCACTTGCGATGAGCGCTACTGAAAGTGTTTTAAGGTTCATGGTCGTACCCCTGACGGTGATTGCTTCGGGGCATCACTGCCCCGTTGTACTTACTTAGTTTCCAATTGCAGTTCCAGCTCGATAATCCCACCGCCGGTGTAGCTGCCTTCTTTTGGAGGCTCTATTTGCGATATGTCCGGCATGCCGTAGCCTTCTTTATCGATGATGCCTGGCGTAATCAAAAAATTACCCAGCAAACTTATGGCGACAAGGTCTGTGTGGCCTGCTTCGGCCCCCGCTAAAGTGAACGTCTCGTCAATAATTATCAGTTCGTTCGGGTCTTTACATACTGCGTTTACCAATTGTGGCGAGCGTGGGCTGCCTTCCTCGTCGAATACCCCGGTGGGGTTATCGTCGCTAGGCTCGACAGGTTGACCATTTCGAAAGCGCGAAACAGTCGCAGTAACGGGGGTTAAAATGATATAGCCATCTAGGTTGCTACACTGGAGTGAACCGGATAAACGCAGAGTCGTTTCCTCTTCAATATCCAGGTAGTAAAAACCACTGACGCCGGTATTCGCTGAGGCCCCAGCGCATTCGACGTAGTCACCGTTATCATCCCGAATGCTCTTGCAATCGGTTTGCAGGTTGGCATCTAGCTTGACTGACAGTCCGCCTTCCGCAGTACTGCCAAATATTGCCGAGCCCGTTGATGAGGCTGAAAAGCTATAGCTCGGGCAGCTTTCGTTTGGCGACTCGCCAATGGCGTTGTAACGGGTAGACTGGTGATACAGGCTGCTGTTCAGGGTTTCTTGTTTCGTTTGCCAGAGTTCTGACTGTTCGGGTGTATCGGGCGGAGCGATAATGTCTGTCTCATCGACAACTAATGTTTCAGATTGGGTGTCGTCATGCTCACCCGTCGGGCAAACGGGATTCGGATCATCTGGGTCGCTGGTGCCATAGTATCCGTTGCCATCAGTGGTAAAAGCGGCAATAGGATAAAGAATCTTACGCAGACAATCCGGTTGCACGCTGACCTCTACCTCATCCTCAACATCGCTGTTTGCGGTTGCTACAGCGCTCACATTGAAGCTTCCGGGATTGGCGGGCGCGCGAACAGTAATGCTGAGTTCATCGCTGTCTACTACGCTTGCGCCAAAGACATCCCACACGACAGACTGTTCATTGTCGGCAAAGCCATCGAGTGTTGCGGAAAAAACGATGCTGTCGCCAGGTTTCACACAGTCTTTTTCGTAGTTGATAGTCAGTGTTCCCTCGTTAAGTATTTTTACGATTTCATCCCTTGATGAGTCGAGGGGTTCGAGCATTTTCCCGGTGGGGAAAAGGCGCAGTTCAAAGGGATATTTTTTAGATTCGGTACTGGTTTTAAGGGTGAATACAACGCGGTCATTGTCGTAGTGGACCGTGTTCTGCAATACCGCGGCCGAAGCGGGAATAACCTCAATGCCAATTTGGTCTCGAGAATAAGCGCCATCGGGCCGAGACGCTTCGACGGTGATTACCTCGCCAGGCTCTTTTACACTTATTGATGCCACGTTGCTAACGACATCGGCACGACCTGTGGTTACGTTTCGCGAAGCTTTTTTGCTGGAGCCAAATTCAGATTCGCGAATGACCAACTCGATCTCTGCATCGCCAAGACGCTTGCCAATGAATTCCCGGTCGCGTTGTGATGTCCATACGATGGCGCTACCGTTGATATTCGCCTGGCTCCAGCGGTCTTCTGAAACATCGATTAAACCGAAGCTTTGTTTTTCAACGCAGACTGTCAAAAAGTCTGAGGCTTCTTCAATCGCACTGTTCATGGTGTCCTGTATTGCGAGTGAGACACCTCCCAGTAAATCATCTGCCACGGACACTCCGTTGACCTTTCCAGCTGGTACGCGTTTTCCAATTGCGGGCCCCCCTAGAATCGTTGCGGCAGCGAAAGCATGGTTCACCACATCTTTGCTGAAATTGTGAGAGCGGCTAAAGGCCTCGGCTTTGGCATCTGTGACCTGACCAAGCAAGGTTTCTGGGCGGTCCTCATGCCACAAAGTCGGGGTTACGGTAAAAGTCAGTGTGCCCCAGTTGGAAGGCAGGAGGTCTGTCACTATTCCGTAGCTGGTTTGTAGCGCAAGGCCTGCAGCGCCCACAATCCCGGCAGCTGCTTTCACCGCGGGGTGAGGAATCAGGCCGATAGAGCCCGCAGCGGTGTTGATCGAACTGAAAACTTCATTGGCAACCGCCTGTGAGTTGGCTATGCGCATTACCGGGGCGATGTCGTCGGCTCCAGCAAAGTCATAGCTCAACGAAGGAAGGGTGATTTCACAGCTAGCGCTGCCATTGCGAAGCTGTCTTGTGCGCGTTTCGGCTTGTCCGGCCTGTTGTGTCAGGGTGAGCGGGGGAAGCATCGCGAATTGTGTGAGTTGTTCCGCATAAGCTCCTTCCAAGTCGATGGCCGTCAGAAGGCGTTCTGTCAGAAGGTCATCGTCGGCAGCGGCGTCCCGCAGAGTCGGAATAATCGCTTCTGGGCCGCCTTCAAACATAATTTGATAGAGCTTCAGCAGGTAGAGGGATTCATCCAGGTCGCGTAGTTGAGTATTTCTGATCGTTTGTGGGTCTTGTCCATATATTTCGATGACTGCTTCAAGCCAGTTCTCCAAGGTGTCCGCCAGGGCAGAGGCGGCGGCCGGGTTTGCCTCTGGCAGCGCCTGAATGACAAAGCTTTGTCGTTGGCAGTAGCGCACACCATCACCTAGCTCAAGTTCAACCGTGCCACCGTCGAGGTCGCCATTGGGGTTGATAGGAACCGAGAACTCAAGGCTTCCCTCCTCGCCAGGGATATTTCTAAGCAACGCCAAGCCGTAACTGGGCTCGCCATCTGAACTGCCAGAAATGACCCTTATCGTCGCGTGATCCATCATTTCTGGGGGAACATTGGCAATGCGGACGATATCTCCGACCGTGCCCTGGTTGTTTGATAGAGATACTGCGCAGTCGCGCTGGGTGCTACCGAAAGGCTTGCGGACCACCTCGGCAAAGAACGCCTCAGGTTCCAGCGGTGGTGAAGTGCTTTTGCCGCCACCGCCACCGCCACCGCCGCCACAGGCACTGGTTATTGCGATGATGAGGATGGTCACCCATGTACGTGTCTGCATAGCGGAAATCCCTTTTTGCTAGAACGACGCTTCTAGCCTGCTGGACAGTGGTTAGGGAAGTTATTGTCGTTTAGCTGGTGCCACGAGCAAACACTAGGGCAGTCGGAGGAAGAGCCGAGCTATTAGAGAAAAGCCATATTTATCAGTTGGTTATACATGTTGCTAACAGTCATAACGTGGATGGTAAAAACTGGTAATAACCGAGAATGAGGCTTACTGGGAGATAAATACTCGGGGGTTGACCGAGCGCAGGGCCTCAATGCGGGCCAGCAGATTTTGCAGCTCGACCCCAGAGGCGGGTAAATGCTGCTCAACATGCCGAACGGTGCTGATAATACGATCAACGTTAGGTCGCTTTGGTAGAGAAGCGAGCGAAGTATAGCGGTCAAACGTTCTAGACCGAGCGGTACTACCGTCAAGTTGCACACGCCACTGCCCGGATTGTTCGGCGAGCTGAATTCGACTGCGGCCATCTTCTTCCCAGCATCTAACGGCTTCTCGCATAGCGGCGACTAGCAAGCTACGGGGACTCTGTTGTGAGTGCTTGGTGGGCCAAAGCAGCAGGCGTCTTTGTCCCTGTAGAGGCAGATTCAGCTCGGCTTGCTCGCGCCCTGATGCAATGGCTTTCTTTCCTGATTCATTCCCCAGCAGCAGTTTACCCTGAGTATTAGTCACTATTACCGGGCGATCGCTCCGTAGCAGCTCGTTGATAATGTGGTCCTGCTCTTGCTCTTCCAGTCGTTGCAGCCAGCGATGACGATAGTTTTCGCGTAGCGCCAACTGAGCTTCGGCGCGGTTGCACAGCTCCAAAGGCTCACACGGCTTGACCAGAAAGTCATTGGCGCCCAGCAATAAGGCCCGTTGTTGGTCGCTTTCCGCTTGGCGAGCTGAGAGAACCAGAATCGGTAAGCGACTCGGGCTGTAGTGCTGGCGCAACATTTCTACTATTTCAAAGCCGGAAACAGCGGGCATCATTAGGTCTAAGACTAGTAGTGCGGGTGGTCGGTCGTTGATCAGTGATAAGGCGTCATCTACCCGGCTTTTTGCAATAACGGGGTAGTCCAGCGAGCTTAGAACCTGTGTGAGTGTGTCGAGGATACAGCCATCATCGTCGACCAGTAATATGTAGTCAGACTCGGGCAGCGAGTCTGCTGTCAGTGCGCGCCTGCTTGGCGGGCTGTCCTGATTCGGCGCTCTTACGGGTGCAGTTTGTTTTGTCAGTGAGGCCTGCGGGAGTAAAAAGTGGCAGTCGGTGCCGATGCCTAGCGTCGAGTTAATTTCCAAGGCAGAGCCATGCGCGTGCAGTATTCCATGGCTAATAGGTAGGCCGAGGCCCACGCCCTCGCTGGCGATTGAGCCTTGTTGGTAGCGCTGGCGCGCGAGCTGCAACTGCTTACTGCCCATGCCTGGGCCAGTATCCCGCACTCCTATCCGAATTGCCCCCTCACAGGGGTATGCGTAGAGTGTTATGTCGCCCTCAGCGGTGAACTTAACGGCATTGCCGAGTAAGTTGTAGAGTACCTGGCGCAGCCGCTTGGGGTCGGCGCGAACGGCTAGCATATCGTCAGTTAGATCGATGACGATGCGCAGATCGCGATGGCGTATCATTGGAGAGAATAATTGTTGAAGGGTTTCAAATTCGTCGCGCACTGCCAGCGGGGTGGCCTGGACATGAATACCCTGATGGCGCATACGCGTTAGGTCCATCAGGTCGTCTACTAGCAATGCTAATCTGCGTGCGGTATCGCCGATTAAAGCGGCGTTGTGCCCTCGTTGATCGTCTACTTGGCTGTCTATGCCCGCGAGCCCAATAATGGTTTGTAGGGGGGTGCGAAGCTCGTGGGATGTATTGGCTAAGAACTCATCCTTTACGGCCTCTGCCTGCTCTAGTTGCCGCACTAAATCCACCGATTTCTTATAATCCCTAGCACTTTGGCGGGCCAATAACAGGCCCTGCCAGACAAGGCAGATAACCATGCCTGTAGGACCGAGATTTCCTAAGTACTGACCCTGAAAATCCACCGCAATATCGCGCATCACGGTGATAAATAAAATGCCGTAAACCACGGTCAGTGAGAGAGCTCCTGGACGCTTGTGTTTTGCGGCTAGAAAGGTGGCGTATAGAACATACGCCGACATTAGTAGTGCTGCGCACTCCATTAACCAAAATAGTAGAGCTAACGGGCGCCCATCCGCCACAATGCAGGCAATAAGAAAGAGGCCGGCAATCACTCGCCACCACTGACGGGGGCGACGGTGAAATTCATCGGGAAATAGCAGTGAGCTGAACTCGGTCAGGCCAAGAATCGCCAGAGGTATCATCGCCCATCGCAGCGCTAAGTCAGGGGCTAGTCCCCAATGTTTTAGTAATAAGCTGAGCCATTGTTCTCCACCTAAGCCAGAGAATATGGCAACAGACAGGCACGTTAGCCCGAAGAAAAGTTGCGCAGCATAAACCCGGCGTGCGGCGGCGAACTGAGCGAGTTGTATAAAAGCCATCAAGGCTAGTAACCCTGATTGAAAGCCTTCAATAGCGAGCGCGCGAGCGCGGGATTCATACATGCTGTCGGCGTTACCGATGCGAGGCGGGGAGCGCATGCCACCCGCCATAAATTGCTGATTGTAAACATCAACTTCGATAGTGCTTACACTGCCTTGAGGCTGAAACTGTATGTAGTGGGGATAGCGCTCAGCGGCCCCGTCTGCGCGGTAGTGACCAGTGGCCAGCAGCATTTGGCCGTTTACGTAAAGGCGGTAACTATCGTAGGGGCGGGGTAGGCGCAGAACCAGAGGATGGGTGAGTTCAGGGTGATTCACATGCACGTAGTAGCGAACAGACGCGCTGCCGGGGATGGGCTGGCCGGCTAGCTTCATGTTGTACCAAGTGCCCGGTATCGACAGCACGCCATTGGCGTCATCGTGTGTTGCGCACCACGGGCCCGCTAAGGCAACAATGGGTTCAGCATGTCCATCCCAATTAAAATGGCACGCCGTTTTTGCATATGTCGCAGTAGAAAATAGCAGCAGTATACCGACGATACTCCCTGCTACGACGTTGGTAAGGCGGGTCGTGATCACAGCCATCCATGGTGCCACATACGGTTTATATCACCGAAGATTATTTATAGCAGCGATCATAGCTGAAGGAGAATTGCCTTGCTAGGTAGGTAAAACTCGGTAAGAAATTTGATTCGCTGCTCAGTTTCCATAGCGCCTTGCAGGGTGGCCGCTGCCGAGATTGCACTGGTATAGAGAGTTGTTTATTGTCGCCCGGGTAGAAAGCCTTCCCGACGCCCCAACAGGATCCCACTATGGCGAGTGCCTCACCTGAGTTGCCTTCACCGGCCTTCAGCCTTGCGCCGTTGATGTTTCAAAACTTTAGCTGCACCTTAGCGATCATGGCCTTTGTTGCCCTGGTGGGCCCAGTGGCGCGTATTTTGTCTCTAGAGCCCTGGCATATAGGCGCCGCCATGACGATGGGG
>JBFKDP010000127.1:0-10128 GCA_041619575.1 Litorivivens sp. | reverse complement strand
TCCAGTAGCCTATCTGGTCGTGAAAAACGCCGTTGTCTCGCTTGCGAGTGACGACCTGATGGTAGCGCACAATCGCCAATGTCTGACTATCGGCATTGGTCACAGTACCAGCGGCTTCAAAGACAATCGTTTCATGGTAGGGGTTTTCTTCCACCGCATCCTGCTCGGGGGCGATATCCATGCCTTCATCGCCTTTCCACACGCCAATCAAGGCTTCCAGAGGTCCATAATCTACCAACATGACGGGATCAGTCTCGCTCATTGTAACTCCATTGAGGTTCTCATTTTTTAGCGAATAAAACATACCACAGACCCGCTCGGCGTCTTAGCGATTTGCGTCAACTTATATAAGCGATTTTCAGCATACCGCGGGTGTGAGCTATACTCGCCTGCCAAAAATCAACGAGTGCCAACTATGACTATCGGCAGCTGGACACCGGCAAAAGAGGCTACCATTGAGCGCGCCATGCTCGACAAGGGCTTAAGCCTCGCCCGCAAGCAAACCCTTGAATCCCTCGCTGAAGAGTTTACTCAGGACGAAATTGAGCGCTATGCGCCAGCAATGAAGTTGACCCAGCCACAATGGGAAGCCGTGCTAAGTGACTATTCGAGTGATGAGCTACGCCTGTTGATTCGCTTTTTTACCCGCGCCGAGATGCTGCTGCCCGGCTGGGACGCGGGCGAAAGCTCGCCGGCTATCTGGGCCAACAAGCTGCTTAAACGCAGAGGGGAGCGCCTGCCCCCCGAAGACCTGCGCTGGCTGCGTGAAAATACCAGCAACCGCTTTATTCCCAATGGGAGCCTGTAAGCCCGCCAGGTGTTCAGGCCCCTCAGGTGTTTTTCCCTTCGTCAAACTGCTTGAGCTGCTCTGCGCTGGCTTCCCGCTGATACTTTGCCTTCCACTCATCGTAAGGCATACCGTAGACAAGCGCTCTCGCGGCTTCGTAGTCAACTGATTCACCGCGCTCGTCCGCCGCAGCCACGTACCACTTGGAAAGGCAGTTCCGACAGAAGCCCGCCAAGTTCATCAGGTCAATATTTTGTACATCCTTACGGCTATCCAGGTGGGCCAATAGACGACGAAATACCGCCGCTTCAATCTCTGTTTGCTGGTCTGCCATGATTTACCTCCTTGCACCTACTTTATTCGGCCTAGAAAAAAATGTGACGATTTTGTTTTATTTAGGCACAATACGGCAAATTTTTTGGGCCGACGCTTCCTCATCAAGTTAATTAATGGGTGTTATAAGCGTTATTAATTGCCTGAATAAGATAGAGAAACGTATACTAGCTGGCTATATGCCTGATTCCTGGGGGGGAGTTTTTGGCATTGCGTACATTGATCAATGCACGTGACTGGACATTTTCTTCCCCCCTCTATGCCCGCTGACAATGTTACATACGCATTTGACGCTGGTTCCCGCAAGCAGCAAATAAGGAGCTTGGTGTGATAATTGGATTGTGCCGTGAGCACGTCGCAGGTGAAACCCGCGTGGCGCTCACCCCCCCGAACATCAAAACCCTGGTTGAAAAAGGCCAGACCTGCCTCGTAGAAACCGGCGCCGGCCTCGCAGCCGGAATCAGCGATGAAGCCTTTACCGAGGCTGGCGCGGAAATCGTCGCCTCCAGTGAAGCTATTTTTGAGCGAGCTGAGCTGGTGCTGGGCATCCAACCGGTCAGCCCGGATCCAAGCTTGCGTGAGAGCCACCTCGCACGCCTGCGTGAAGGTCAGATGATTGCCGGTATGCTCGACCCACTGGGCGAGTCTGAACTGGCCAAGCAAATTGCCGAACGCGGTGTTACCTCTTTGGGACTGGAAATGGTGCCCCGCATCAGCCGCGCCCAGAGCATGGACGTCCTTTCGTCAATGGCAACTATTGGCGGTTACCACGCCGTTTTGCATGCCGCATCACTGGCGCCGCGTATCTTCCCAATGATGATGACCGCAGCGGGTACGCTCAAAGCATCGAATGTATTGATTCTGGGCGCCGGTGTCGCAGGCCTGCAGGCCTGTGCGACGGCTAAGCGCCTTGGCGCGGTGGTCTCTGCCTATGACATCCGCCCCGCAGCTCGCGACCAGATCACCTCTGTGGGTGCCAAACCCGTGGATCTGGAATTGGCGACGGATGAGGCTGAAGATGCCGGCGGCTACGCCAAAGAACAGACAGCTGAACAGCTGGCCCAGCAACAGGCTGCCCTCGCAAAAGTGCTGGCCGAGCAAGACATCATTATCACCACCGCCGCGGTTCCTGGCCGTCGCTCGCCCGTATTGATTACCGAAGAAATGCTGAAGTCGGTCAAACCGGGCACTGTGATTGTCGATATTGCTGCCGAACGGGGCGGCAACTGCGCGGCCACCAAGGCGGGCGAAGTCATCAACGTTGAAGGCGTGATTATCAGCGGTCCACTAAACCTGCCCGCGCGTCACCCATTCCACGCCAGCCAGATGTTTGGCAACAACATGACCACTCTGCTGAGCCACCTGCTGGACGACAACGGTGTACTGCAGCTCGACTTCGACGATGAAATCGTCGCTGGAACAGTTGTCACACACAAAGGCGAAGTCACTCACGCAATGATTCGCAATATTCTCGGACTGCCGGCAATGGAATTGGGCACACCCAAAGAAGCCGCTGCCGACGAGAACAAAGGAGAATAAGTATGGAAGTATTACTGATGCAGGTGAGCCTGTTTGTGCTCGCCCTTCTGCTCGGTGTCGAGCTGATCACCAAGGTTCCGCCGACACTGCACACCCCTCTGATGTCCGGCACCAATGCCATCTCCGGCATCTCGCTGGTTGGCGCCATTCTCGCTGCGGGTAATACCGACGGTGGCGAGCTTGCTCGCTGGATGGGGTTTGTCGCTGTGACCTTTGCCTCCATTAACGTGGTAGGCGGTTATATGGTGACCAACCGTATGCTCGCCATGTTCAAGAGGAAGAATTAATCATGTTGGATATAGGGATGGATCTTGCCTACCTGGTGGCAGCGGTACTGTTTGTACTGGGTATTAAAGGCCTGACACGACCAAAAACAGCCGTTCGCGGCAATCTGATGTCAGCAACCGGCATGCTGATCGCTGTCGTTGTGACACTGCTGGACAAGAACATTGTCAGCTTCGATATGGTTATCGGTGGCGCTGTGCTAGGTGGCGTTATCGGCTTCGTCGTAGCCAAAAAAGTTCAGATGACAGCCATGCCGCAACTGGTCGCGGTACTCAACGGCTTTGGTGGTGGCGCTTCACTCGGTGTCGCCGCAGCCAGCTACCTGCAGTCTTTGGGGGGCGCAGGCTTCGCCGCCGGCGCATTGGGCACGATTACTGTCGTGACCATTGCACTCACGGTTATCATCGGCGCAGTCACACTGACCGGCTCACTGATCGCCTTTGCCAAGCTTCAGGAAATCATTCCGGGCCAACCCATCGGCTTTCCGGGCATGACTGGCTTTAACGCCCTGCTGCTGATCGGCTCGCTGGTTCTGACCGTGATGCTGGCCATGGACCCGACCAACACCCTGTACTTTTGGGTGGCCATTGGTCTGGCCGCGGTGCTGGGACTAACGCTGGTACTGCCTATCGGTGGTGCCGATATGCCAGTAGTCATAGCACTACTGAACAGTTACTCAGGTATTGCAGCAGCCTTTGCCGGTTTCGTCATGGGTAATACGGTTTTGATCGTATCCGGCTCGCTGGTCGGTGCCTCAGGCCTGATTCTCACCAACATTATGTGTGTGGCCATGAACCGCTCCCTGCCGAACGTCCTGTTTGGCCGCATGGGTGAAGCTTCAGGTGGCGACGGTGCCGGTGATGAAATCTACGAAGGCAAAATCACCAGCGCGTCTCCAGAAGAAGTTGGCATGCTGCTGGAGACTGCGCAGAAAGTCATTATCGTTCCCGGCTTCGGCATGGCACTGTCTCAGGCGCAACACGCGGTTCGCGAACTGGCTGACGCGATCGAGCGCAACGGCGGCGAAGTGCTGTACGCCATTCACCCGGTCGCTGGCCGCATGCCCGGCCACATGAACGTATTGCTGGCCGAAGCGGAAGTCCCCTACGACAAGCTGGTGGAAATGGAACGTATCAACCCGCAGTTTGAAGATTGCGACGTTGCAATCGTGCTTGGCGCCAACGACGTCACCAACCCTTCCGCCCGCGAAGAAAAAGGCAGCCCGATCTACGGCATGCCGATTCTGAATGTGGACAAAGCGCGCACGGTTGTTGTTATCAAGCGCAGTCTGAGCGCCGGTTTTGCCGGTCTGCCCAACCCACTATTTGCCTTGGACAACACCCTGATGGTATTCGGCGACGGCAAGAAAGCGGTTATCGATATCACCACCAGCCTCGAAAACGGCTAAGCGTAAATACGCGCAATACCAAAGCCCCGCTGCTTACCCAGCGGGGCTTTTTTTATCTGTACAAATCCTGTTCAAATCCGTCGATTCTGCTATTGTATTGCTGAGTTAGCATCGATCACTCTTTGCTGCGCGTGATCTTTCTAATGAATTATCGCCAATCTTCAAAGCAAACAAAGGACTCTACGGATGGCCACTAGCAAATCTTCAGACCCTATCGCCGCAATAAAAAAAGAAATCGCCGCTTTGGAAAGCCGAGTAGAAAGCGCGCGCAAAAACCTCGTCGCTGATGCTGAGAAAGCCGTAAAGCAGGCAAAAACCCAGGTAGAAAAAGCGCGTAAACGCATCAACGATGAACAAAAACGCCTTAAAGAGCTGCAGGCAAAAGCCAAGAAGGAACTCAACGCTCGCCTGGAACAACAGATCAACAAGGCAAAGGAAACACTTGAAAAAGCCCGCGATCTTGAAGACGACGCGCGCGCCGTATGGTCACTGACCAAAGACGATTTCGATGCGGTTAAAAAAGAATATAGCCGCGCCCTTGCGGTGGGTAAGGCGCGAATAGCCGCCCGCAAAAAGGCTCAAGCAAAGAAAAAGGCTCCAGCCAAGAAGAAAGCCGCTCCCAAGAAAAAGGCAGCGGCTAAAAAAGCACCTGCCAAAAAGGCCGCACCGAAGAAGAAGGCTGCCGCTAAAAAAGCGCCCGCCAAAAAGGCCCCGGCCAAGAAGAAGGCTGCACCAAAGAAGAAGGCCTGATCCAGGGTCAGGCGCCGCGACCCTTTGGTCGTGGCGCCAGTTCTGCCAGGCTTTAGTCTTTAATCAATTCTGGTGAGAGGCTCTGCACCATAGAGCGAATGCCCTCACGCCAATCCATCTTTGTCTCGCCAATCAATTCATGCATGTTTGTCGTATCGATCTGAAGACTACCGAAGGCCTTTGGGTTCTCAGCGAATTTTGGCTCAAAGCCGCTCAAATCACTCAAATAGCCACACCACTCTTCAATACTGACGGCCTGCGAACCCCCAAAATTTGTTGTCGTGACCTCAGGTGTTGCCGCAGCTAACAGATAGGGCAGCTTCGCAATATAGTCAGAAGAGTGCAGCAGATTGTATGTATTTGGCTGATCGGGGTGGATTTCGATGGGTATACCCTCTTTCATCATCAATAGATGGAAGTAGGGCCAGCCACCATTGTCGCCATAGGGTACGCTCAAGCGCGCAATCGTCGTGGGAATATTGAGCTGATGTGCTACAAAGCGGCAGACCGTTTCGGCCGCAATCTTGGCGATGCTGTACGTAGGAAACATTACCCTGTGGTTATCACCTAACGGATCGGACTCCTTGCGAGGCTCTTGTCCTGCGTACTCATAAACCGCCGTCGACGAGCAATGCAGAAAGGCTTTTACGCCCTTGCAATGGGTCATCAGGTTGCCCACACCTTCCGCATTCGCCTTGAGATCGTAATCAAAATCGCCGCTTTTAACGACCGCAAAGTTAATGACGTAATCAAAATCGGTGGGGCAATTGGCTAGTGTCGACTTGTCCGCTAGGTCAGCCTTCACGGTTTTTGCACCCATCGCCTCGACCTGCTGTCGACTCGCCTCATCACTAAAACGTGCCAGCGTAGTTACGTCTGCTATTGGCGCGAGATGCTTGACCACAGGCAACGCTACCTGGCCAGTCGGGCCTGTTATCAGAATTTTTGTACCCTTGAGATCCACTGGTGTTACTGCCATACATCCTCCCTCCCGAAAAACACCTATTGTAGAGAGCTCGCGGGGGAAGCTGCTCCACCCAAAAGGATGAAGCAAGATCGAAAAGGTAGACTGGGGTCAGCACTTAAAGCTGACCCCGGATAAAAGGTGGGAGACGACGCTAGGGCTTAGTACATTCCAGCTGGTAGGAAGGCGACAGTTGATCCGCAGCAGAGACTGTTGTGCGCAGATCCCGAATAAGGCCATCACCTACACTGTAGATCCAGCCGTGCACATGCAGCTCCTGCCCACGTGCCCAGGCATTCTGAATGGTGGTCGTGTGACAGACGTTCTCCAGCTGGGCCAACACATTGTATTCACACAGTTTGTTGACCCGCTCGGATTCATCCTCCATCGCATCCAGCTCGTCACGATGACGGTGGTAGACGTCTTTGATATTACGCAGCCAATTGTCGATCAGGCCATACTGGGAAGAGCCCATTGCAGCCAGCACGCCACCACAGCCGTAGTGGCCGCAGACAATAACGTGCTTTACCTTCAAGACCTCAACCGCGAACTGGATTACTGACTGGCAATTGAGGTCGGTGTGGATCACAACGTTAGCGATATTACGGTGGACGAATACCTCACCCGGCATCATGCCCAAAATTTGATTTGCCGGCACCCGACTGTCTGAGCACCCGATCCAAAGGTATTCGGGCGCCTGCTGCGCTGACAGCTTTTCAAAAAAGTGGGGGTCATCTGCCTTGATGCGGGCAGCCCATTCTCGGTTGTTCTCCAACAAGGAGCGCGAAGAATCCATCGTACTACGTCTCTCTTACACAACTATTGGTTTGAAAAGCCGGCGGGTAAGCCCACCGGCCGGTTATCGGTAACTCAGTTCGGCACTCAGATTGCGCGCAAAATCCTGCAACTCGAGCATATTTTCCGGGCCAAGACGCCAGACCCACTTGGTCAGCGGCGTCGCGCCTTCAAGTTCAGGATCGGCATATTCATAAAAAACATGCGGGCGCACCAGGCTAGCACCTGAAGGCGGCTCGCTGACTGCGCGAATGCGGCCCAAGGCTGCCAAAAATCGCTGGTTAAAGCTGCCAGACTTACCCAGCTCGCCATAAGCGCGCTCAAGCAAGGGTAGCCACTCACGGTAGTAGCGCGCTGCATCTTTTACGGGAATGTCAGTCAGAACAGCAATTAGAGGGTCCCAGCGGGAGTGGTTACCCGCGTCGGCAATATAACTATCGGCGCCACGGGGCAGGACCAGAAAAGGGTCCTTTTCGTATTTTACCGGCGAATGTTTGTAAGGAATTTTGCCATCTGCAGCCAAGTCAACAGCCAGTACCCACTTACGAATCTGCTCCGGCGGGGTCATCCAGCGTACCATGCGTTGCGCGAGATCCGTCATCGCCACCTTCACGCGTGAGTCGCTGTTATTCAGCGAAACCGGGGCGGTAACCAGTTGCGGTTCAACAATTTCAGGTTCGGCCACTGGTGCTGGCTCCGGTTCCGGCTCCACTTTTTCCGGAACCACGGGTTCCGGGGCTGCAGGCTCTTGCGGCTGTGCCGGCTCGGGTTCAACCGGTGTTGGCTCTTCCACTTCCGTCTCGCTATGCGACTCTTCTACCTGCTCTACTTGATTCCAGTCAGAGGTTGAAGAACTGTAGAACACATACCCAACGGCGCCGGCGATCAACACCAATATTGCAAGAATAACTTTTCCGTTCACGTGCGGATCCTTTTATAGCTATCTGCGTGGCATCATACTGATCAATCCCCCTTGATGCCAAGCGATTTACCCCAAACGCAGCGGCGCCTACTTCCAGAGGGATGCTTACTACTGCAAATCTTTACTTTCGACAGCAATGGATAAGCCGCGTTCCCCTGCAAGCTCTGCGGCGGATACACGCCGCCCACCATTGAAACCATCACGACAATAGCCCTATATCAGCGCTCCTTGGGCGCGAAACCCTACTGGCAGAGACAAGCCAAGCTGTGTACATTGAACCGGACTGAAACGGATACAACGCCTCACCATGCCAGAAATCGCTGTGCTCGCCTTGCCCAACGCCGCCGGCGCCAGTCTCTTTGGTGTGCTGGAAATATTCTCTACTGCCAACCGCATATTGCACAGCACCGGCCGCCAATCCCACCTCTTCAATACGGTGTTATGCTCCATCGACGGCGAAGCCGTCACCAGTAGCATGGCTACTCGACTGGAGGTCACTGCATCAGTCAAAGAGATCAACAGACCCGACCTGATCTACATTGCGCCACCTGCCATCAGTTCCAGCACTGAATTGCTGGCACAACAGTCTGGCTGGGGCCCGATACTGGACTGGCTGCGCGCCTGCCATGAAGGCGTAACACTAGCCACCCATTGCAGCGGCAGTTTCGTCCTCGCCAATGCCGGCCTGCTGCAAGGACATCGAGCCACTACTGCGTGGTGGCTTTGCGACATAATGGCTCAGCAATACCCTGACATAACCGTGGATCGCAACGCGCTGATTGTGCGATCGGGGCGGTATTTGACGGCAGGAGGCTCCAGCGCCTATCAGGACGCTGCGCTAGCGCTGATTCGCGCATTGAGCGATGACAGTACCGCCAGACTCACAGCCAAGTATTGGATGGCTGATCTGAACCGGCTCGACCAGTCAGCCTTTCGACTTGAATCTAATCGCGGGGGCGAAGCACTGGACTTGCTGAAGCGGGCGCGATATTGGATTAAACAGCACCTTGCCAGCGAGATTTCAATAGCGGACATGGCCGAGGCACTGGACACCACACCCCGCAGCCTGCTGCGGCATCTACGCAAGGAAGCTGATTGCTCACCACAAACGCTGATTCAATCGATGCGGGTCGCACGCAGCAAAGTCCTGCTTGAAACCACTGACCTTGCGGTTAGCGACATCGCCCAACGCTGTGGTTATACGGACGAAAGTGCGTTTCGCAGAGTATTCCAGCGCCACTGCGGGCTCTCCCCTCACAACTACCGCACTCGCTTTAACGCAAAATATCACTGCACCAGGCAAACACCTTGATTTACAAGAATAAATATTTGAAACTGGGAAGAGATATGCTCCTATTTTTAAGAAGCGGTGACTCACGGTTCTATCATAAGCGCCGCACAGTTGCCGCCTCGACAAGGCGATACAATAAGGCACTCCCCCACGTGGGCAGTCTATACTCATGACAACTCGGCGGTAACATGGCAGCTAGCATGCAAAATATCTCTCTGAATAGCCTTGCTCGGCGTCTGGTTAAAGACGGCATACTATCGGAAGAGAAAGCCGCCGACGCAATGGCTGCCGCGCAGCAGGAAAAAAGCACCCTCGGCAGTTACTTGGTGGGCAAAGAACTGGTTGACGGCCTGATTGTCGCCCAGGCTGCTGCTGACGAATTTGGCTGTCCGCTGTTTGACCTCAGTGTATTTAATGTCGAGCACGCACCCAAAGATGCCATCGACACCAAGCTATTGAGCAAGCACAAAGTCCTGCCCCTGCTCCGTCGCGGCAAGAAACTCTTTATTGGCATTGCTGACCCGACCAATTTGCGGGCACTGGACGAAATCAAGTTCCACACCAACCTGAATGTCGAGCCCATTGTCGTCGAAGAACGCGCACTGTCTGAGATGGTGCAGAGCTTTGTTGAAGCCCAGGAAGAACCCCTCGGCGGTGGCTTTGGCGATCTAGACGATGACAGCCTCGACGCCCTGGAAGTTGAAGCCGTTGATGAAAGTGGCGACAAGGCGGGAGATACCGCCTCCGAAGGCGACGATGCCCCGGTGGTGCGCTTCGTCAACAAAGTCCTGCTCGATGCCATACGCGGGGGCTCTTCGGATATTCACTTTGAGCCCTACGAAAAGACCTACCGGGTGCGCTTTCGTACCGATGGCATCCTGCACGAGGTGGCAAAACCGCCCAAGGCAATTTCTGGTCAACTGTCCGCGCGTTTGAAAATCATGTCGGAAATGGATATTTCCGAACGCCGCATCCCCCAGGATGGCCGGATCAAGATGAAGCTGTCAAAAAGCCGCTCTATCGATTTCCGTGTGAATACCCTGCCCACGCTGTG
>JBFKDP010000126.1:0-10161 GCA_041619575.1 Litorivivens sp. | reverse complement strand
GCGACGTCGATCTTGTCGGCGAGAGCTGGCACGATCTTGTCGCGTGCAGCGGATTCAATCAACACGGGATTGATACCTTCCTCAAGCATAATTGCGCCCTGAGACACAGTTTTACCAATAACTCGAGTGGTAAAAAAGCCGGGAGCATCATTAACGACGATAGGTGTCTTGCCCAATTGTTGCGCCAGATCGAAGGCGCGCGCCAGCGTTTCGTCAGAGGTCTTGGCACCACGAATAATCTCGACCAGCGGCATTTTTTCTGCCGGCGAGAAAAAATGCATGCCAATAAAGTTTTCAGGGCGAACGGACGCTTCTGCCAACTCCGTGATCGGCAGAGCTGACGTGTTGGATGCAAACACCCCGTCAGCCTTCAGCGCAGCTTCAGTGTCTTTGGTAACGGCCGCTTTGACTTTTCGATCTTCGAAAACAGCTTCTATCACAAGATCACAGTCAGCCATTGCTGCATAGTCATCGGTCGCTTCGATGCGGGCAAGACATTCCACCTTGGCTTCTTCAGTCAAACGTTTTTTCTCAATGCGCTTGTTAAAGAAGTTTTCCGCATAGGCCTTCCCTTTGTTCGCATTTTCCAGGCTGATATCCTTGAGCACAACATCAATGCCTTTCTGTGATGCAACGGTGGCAATACCGGCACCCATCTGGCCTGCGCCGAGAATACCCAGTTTTTTAACACTGGTTTTGGCAATACCTGACGGGCGGCTTGCACCCTTGTTCAGGGCTTCCATCTGCACGAAAAACGCAGTCATCATATTGCGAGAAACTTGATTCAGCAGCAGATACAGGAAGTAACGCCCTTCTATTTTTTGCGCTGTATCGAAATCTACCCGGGCGCTATCAACAACACAGGCGAAAATCGCGTTCTGGGCAGGCATCAGATTTTTGGTTTGAACCATCACGTTGGCGGGTCCGAAAAAGGTCAGCCCCTGGTTGGCTTCGTCTGAGGGGCCACCGCCGGGTATGGCATAGCCTTCGGTATCCCAGGGCTGCTTGGCTTCCGGGTTTTCCTTGATCCAGGCCTTGGCTTTTTGTGCCAATTCCTCTTCTGAATCAACGACTTCATGAATCAGCCCTTTTGCCTGGGCCTTTTCCGCGGGCAGTCGCTTACCCTGGCTAATCAGGCCAATCGCTTCCTGCATACCCAGCAGGCAGGTCATACGAACCACACCGCCAGCGCCGGGCATCAGGCCAATCATCGCTTCAGGCAAGCCCACCTGCACGCCTTTCAGGGCGACGCGATGGTGACAGGCCAGTGCGATTTCAAAGCCACCGCCTAGGGCCGGGCCGTTGATACCAACGGCAACGGGCACACCCAGTGTTTCCAGCACTCGCAGTGGCGCCTTGGTCGCCATAATGCCTTGGTACATCTCGGTTTTCTTTTCTTCGCTGGCATTGAGGTCCATCTCCAGCATTTCCTTGATATCGCCACCGGCAAAAAACTGCTGGGGCTTGCCACTGCGCACATAGACGCCGGTTACGCCGCCTGCAGCGACCATGTCCTGCAACTCAGCGACGGCGGCACGCATTGCCTCATCGTATTCCTGCCCCATGGTGTTGACGGTTTTTCCGGGCTGATCAAAAATCAGCTCAACAATTCCGTCACTGTCTTTTTCTAAACGTATGTAAGCCATTGCTATTCTCTCCATTGCAAGCGCGAGTTCTTTTCGCCTGCACAAAATTCGTCGATTAAACCCGTTCAATAATGGTAGCGATGCCAATACCGCCACCCGCGCACAGTGTCACGACACCGCGCTTAAGATCACGGCGCTCAAGCTCATCCAGCAGCGTGCCCAGAATCATGGCGCCAGTCGCACCAATGGGGTGGCCCATGGCAATAGCACCACCGTTGACGTTAATTTTTTCATCGGGAATGCCGAGAATTTTCTGATAGCGCAGTACCACGGAAGCAAAGGCTTCATTCAGTTCAAAGAGATCAATATCATCGACCGTCAGGCCAGCCTTTTTCAGTGCTTTCTGGGTAGCGGGCGCCGGACCGGCAAGCATAATCGTGGGTTCAGTACCCACGAGCGCGCAGGACACGATGCGGGCTCGGGGTTTTAGGCCCTGATCCTTGCCGGCCTGCTCATTGCCAATCAACACAAGCCCAGCACCGTCAACAATGCCTGACGAGTTACCCGGCGTGTGCACGCAGTTAATATTTTCCAGCTGGGGGTACTTCAGTTTGGCGACGCCGCCATGGCCAAAGTCATTAAACATCTGGAAAGCCGGCTTGAGCTTCGCCAGATCTTCCATGGACGTGCCGGGGCGAATAAATTCGTCGTGATCCAGTACGGTAACTCCGTTAAGGTCTTTTACCGGCACCAATGATTTGAAATAGCCATTCTCACGAGCGGCAGCAGCACGCTGCTGTGAGCGCACCGCATAGGCATCCACATCTTCGCGCGAGAAGCCGTCCAGGGTCGCCAGCATGTCGGCACCCAGGCCCTGAGAAATAAAGTAACTTTTCATGGCAACCCAGGGGTCACCGGTGGCACCGCCCGAAGCACCGATGCCCAAGCGTGACATAGACTCAACACCACCGGCCGCAACCAAGTCCTCAAAACCGGCGGCGACTTTTGCGGCGGCCATATTCACCGCATCAAGACCACCTGCACAGAAACGATGAAGCTGGGCACCGGTAGTAATGTCGTCCCAGCTCGAATACACCAGCGCTGCCTTGGCAATATTCTGACCTTGCTCATTTACTGGCTCACCGGTGGCCATAATCAGGTCTTCTACCTGCGTGGTATCCAGATCCAGACGCGCCTTCAAGGTCTCCAGCAAATTGGTGACCAGGTCGATCGGTTTGACCTCGTACAGCGCGCCAGCGCCTTTTTTGCCCTTACCCCGCGGCGTACGGATCGCGTCATAGATAAATGCTTCGGTAGCCATAGTGTGTCCTGTATACAGTATGAAATTGCAGTAAATTGAATTGGCGGCTCTGGGTTTCCGGCCACGCAAACAAGCGCAGCACAATCTAACTCCGTGGCTTTGAAAGGCAATAACAATAAAGGTCAATCAGACTGGCAAAGCAGCTATATTTCTTTTTATAACAGCAACTTAGCTTTTCAGGCGGATTCGCGCCGCTCACTCTGCCGGTATTCGCCCGGCGTCATACCGGTCCATTTCTTGAAGCAGCGATGAAATGCACTGGGATCAGTAAAGCCCATCAGGGCGGCAATGGCATTGATCGACAGCTCCGAATTGCATAGATAGTTGATGGCGGCGTCGCGCCGACACTCATCTTTGAGCACCTGAAAGCTGGTACCTTCTTTTTTCAGGCGGCGCCGTAGGGTCGGCGCCGACATGTTCAATGCCGATGTAATGCGTTCAAAGTTGGGCGAGCCCTGGCTGAAATCGTGCCCGATCATCGCTCGCACGCGAGCGACCAGACTGTTGTCATCCCGCGAATTCGACATCACCATCAGGGGGTAAGGTGCCGTGCGCAGAAACTTTTTCAGGGATTCCTCGGTATGCACCAATGGATATTCCAAAAAGCGCACATCGAAGAGTATTTCATCGCGCTCTTGCCCATAGAGCACCGGACAGTCAAAGAGACGCTCGTATTTACTGCGACGCTCGGGGCTTTTCGGCGCCCTGCGAGCAAAGTGCACCTCGCGCAGCTCAATGGGTGTGCCCACTAGCCAGCAATAGAAACGGTGCCACACCGAAAGGCCGTAGACATCGGCCGCCTCAACCTCCGTCGAAGCCAGTGCGCCAACTCGTGCGCCCGAATAGCCAACCGACGCCGAAGCGCCGATACGGTAAAAGGATATTTGCGCTTCGTTGCGAAAGAAGGTTCGGTAGAAGTCGCAGGCCCGCTTGATGGCTTTACCCAGATTTTCGCAGCCCAGGATGCAGTAGCACATCATCCGGAAAGCTCCGGGGGTAACGCCACTGCCCTGCAGCAAGCCAAACGTTTCATCCTGCAAGAGACTCAACACCTGTTGATACAGGCGGGTGTACTGCATGGCAGAAATATGATTCTGGTAGCCCGGCGATTTCGCATCCATCGGGTTAAAATCGATGCCAGAAAACTCCAAAATCGCACGGTAATCGCAGCCCCGCTCTTCTACAAGCGAGAGCAGCGAACGAGCAAACTTGGTGGGTAAGGAATCAGCATCCATTGCGATGAGGTAGCGCCTGTTTCTGGGTAACAATAGCAGGATATTAACATTGCCCTGCAATCTCTGCTAAGTTGTCCTATACGACACGAGGTAATAAGCAGGGTTTTATGGGTCAGTACGACGTCATTATATCTGGCAAGCTGCTTGATGCGGTCACCCCGGAACTGGCGAAAGAGCAACTCGCCAAGGTCTTCAATATGCCCGCCGAGCGCGCAGCTGCACTGGTAGACGGCAAGCCTCACCGCATCAAAAAGGCCGTTGACGAGCCTACCGCTCGCAAATTCAAGGCCGCGCTGACCAAAGCGGGACTGCAGACCCTTATTCGCCCGAATGAATCCATGGCTGAAACCACAGCCGAAACCGGTAGTGAGAACAACCCTGCCCCCGCCCAGAACGCACCGACCAGCCAGTCTGAATCGCTTGACCTTGCGCCTCCGGGCACCCCCGTTCTGCGGGAGGATGAACGCACTGAGGTCAAACCAGCTGCAGTGGACACGTCAGGCCTGTCACTGGATGAAATGGCTCCCTGGAGTGGGACCGGCGAGCCGGCGCCGGAACCAATTCCGGCACCCGATTTTGGCCTGGCCCCGCCCGGCGCGGAGATCGAAACCCTGCCGGACAAACGGGAAAAACTGAACCCGGACATCAGCAAACTGGATATCGACGAACCGGGAGCCACGCTGGGCGCTCCAGCCAAACAACCCCCTCCGGCACCTGATACCAGCCACATCAAGCTGGAGAAACACAACCCCTTCCTCTAACTACACTTAGCTAGCATGCAGGGGAATACGCAGGCTGACGCGCAGCCCCGGAAAATTGTCGGCGAGCTGAATACTGCCGCCATGCAGTTTGACCACTGCATTCACCAGACTCAGACCAAGACCATTGCCCGGGTGCTCACTGCGACTGGCCTCAACCCGATAAAATCGCTGAAAGACCTTTTCCCGCTCCGCTGGAGAAATACCCGGCCCGGAATCGGCCACATCGACGATCACTAAGCCCTGCTGCTCCCAAAGGCGGACGCCGACCGTGCCCTGCTCCGGCGTGTACTTGATAGCGTTATCGACCAGGTTGGCAATCGCCTGGAATAGCAGATTTCTGTCGCCACTGAAGGATTGCACAGTCGCAAGATCCACATCGAAGCTTTGCGACTTATCTGCCGCCAGAGGTTCATAGAGCTCAATAACATCCAGCAGTATGACTTTCAGATCAACATCGGCAAAGCCTGAACGCGGGTTGCCTGATTCCACCTGCGCAATTCGCAGGAGCGCACTAAAGGTTGCCAGTAGACCATCGGCCTCATCAATCAGCTCTTGGACCTTTTCGGCTTCGCCACTGTCGCCGTGAAGTTCGCTAAGCTTGTTTCGTAAGCGCGTTAAGGGTGTGCGTAAATCGTGGGCAATATTGTCAGATACCTGCCGCATACCCAACATCAGCTGTTCAATTTTATCGAGCATCTGATTGAGGTTTTCCGCCAATCGACGAAAATCGCCGTGAGACTCATGTACGGCGATACGCTCACTGAGGTCACCCGACATAATGCGTCGCAGGCTTTGGTTGATGTGGTCAATCCGCGTCACCAGCCTACCGGCGACAATGGCGCCACCAATCGTACCCAGGATAATGGTGACGATCATAGAACGGGTAAGCGCGCCGCTCACCAGTCTAGCGCTATTAATAACATCGGCATAATGGCGCGCTACCATAACGGTTTCACCGGTCGGCAACTTGCGCGAGCGAGCCACAAATTCTGTGCCCACCTCATCCCAGTCACCCGAGAGCACCTTCAGGTCAAAGCCCAGCCAGCCATCCCGGTACTGGCGTGACTCCGGCCACTCATCCAGATTGCCAGCGATACGCTCGAAATTTTCATCGACAACCAGGAAGAAGAACCGAATAAGACGGTCCGGACCACCGTGAACCTTGACGAACTCATCAACCGCCGCCTCACCGCCGCGCTGGTAGGTTTCGGTGAGTGCATTGAGCTCATCGTAGATGGTGTTGTGAACCTGCGTGAAATAGTCGCGGGAAATCAGCGTATAAATGACAGCCAGAACCAGAAATACGGTAATGCTGAGCCCAGCCACATAGCCGGACATAAACCGGAAGGTAAAACTGCTGAATATTCTATTGAGGATCATCCAGCATATACCCGGCGCCGCGCACTGTGGTCAGCAATTGCTTGTCGAAGCCCTTGTCGATTTTTTGACGCAAGCGACTGATATGCACATCGATGACATTGGTTTGCGGGTCGAAGTGATAGTCCCAGACATTTTCCAGCAACATGGTGCGTGTGACCACCTGACCAGCGTGGCGCATCAAGTATTCCAGTAGCTTATATTCCCGCGGCTGCAGATTGAAAACCTCGCCCGCGCGCGTCACTTTATGTGCCAGAAGATCCATTTCCAGGTCGCCCACCTTCAGACGGGTCTGGGTAGCCGTAGATTCCTGGCGACGCAGCACAGCCTCAATACGTGCCAGCAATTCTGCAAAGGCAAAGGGTTTGACCAGATAATCGTCACCGCCCGCCTTCAGACCTTTGACCCGGTCATCGACGTCACCCAGCGCGCTGAGTATCAACACCGGCGTGCTGTCGTTGGAAGCTCGCAAGGTTTGAATAATGGTGAGGCCATCCACATGCGGCAACATGCGGTCAATAATCGCAACATCGTAATTTTCGGTGGTTGCCTTGACCAAGCCCAGCTTGCCATCAGCCGCGTGGTCAACGTTGTAACCGCTTTCCTTGAGACCTTTGACAATATAATCCGCCACACTGGCGTCGTCTTCAATGACCAGAACCCGCATGTTCAAACCCTGTTTCATCTTATTCAGGCCAAGCGCCGCACAGAAGCGCGCCGACCACGTTTTCAGGCGAGATTAGCATTAATCGGCCGACGGTGGCAGTGCCGGCGCCATCAATTACGCGATGGTAATTGGCGCGGCAGTGCTACAATGCGCGCCGAACCCGAACACAGAACACGTTATGACTGACACTCAAACACCTTCTGCCGCTGGCGTACTCCCACGCTTGATGGCGATGATCTATGATGGATTACTCCTATTCGCCCTACTCTGTCTAGCCACCCTTGTGGCCGTGCTCGTTACCGGGCAAATAGACACAGATATTCCAGAGGCCAGCAGCCAGGTAATGCACACCGCAGATCCACTGCTGACGGGCATTGGATTTCAAGTGTATCTGTTGGCTGTGGTGATCGGCTTTTACAGCCTGTTCTGGCGCAAGAATGGTCAGACACTGGGCATGCAGGCATGGCGGATTCAAGTGCAGAACGCGGTGGGCGGCAAGCCCAGTTGGGGGCAGTGCATCGCTCGCTGCCTGGCTGCGCTACTGTCTTTGGCACCCGCAGGACTGGGTTATTGGTGGGTGTGGATTGATACGGAGAATCGCAGCTGGCACGACCGCCTATCGGGAACGAAGGTCGTCCGCCTGCCAAAGCAGAAGAAACGTTAACGGCAGGCATCCAGCCATAAACGCGGGGGGCTCACCCCACAAAGCGCAAGGAATCTGAACGGCTCAACGCCACAGACACACCTGATGCCCGCCGCGAGACACTCGATCCGCCATTATACCCTGCGCATCATCATGGCCGCGCCAAAGGCCAGGCACAGCGCAATAGGGATCAGGGTTGCAACCAACGGTTCAAAGCCAAAAACCAGACTGGCGGGCCCAAGCATATCCTGCAGGGTTCGAAACACAACGCCCACCATCACACCGGTAAACACACGAAAGCCCATCGTAACTTGCCGCAGCGGCCCAAATACAAAGGAGATGGCCACCAAAACCAGCGCCAGCATCGCCAACGGTTGCAGGAGCTTCTGCCAAAATGCCAGTTCGTATTCCGCGGAATTACCGCCTTGTTCCTGCAAATAGCGCGCATAGCGCCAGATCCCACTGATCGACAGATCTTCCGGCTGCAGCACCAGAATATTCAAGAGCTCGGGCGTCAGCTCAGTGCTCCACTGGCGCTGGGCAAAGTCTTCTCGCCGCGCGCCACTCTCAGAAAAATAGGAAACATTACCATCCTCCATGACCCAGCCACCGGCCACGTAGCTCGCGCGCTGGGCATAGAGGACCTGCGTCAGCTCCCGGTTGTCGGCAAAGCGATACACCAGCACGCCGTGCAGCACGCCGCCCGCTTCTACCGCGTTGAAATGCATGTAGCGATTTCCCTCGCGGTGCCACATGCCATAAACGGAATGCACCCGCCCTTCAGTCTGCAAGGCCATCGCCCGCTCACTTTCAGCAATCTGTTGAAAGCGCGGCGCGACAAACTCCGCCACGAGCAAGCCCAGCAAGGTGAGCAAGATGGCGGGTTTTAGCACAGCCCATACCAGCCGCAGGGTGCTGATACCCGCCGCGCGCATCACCACAAGCTCGCTGGTACCCGCTAGCGATCCCAGGCCAGCCAGACAGCCCACCAGGGCAGCAAATGGCAGGTATTCATAGAGGCTACTGGGCGCTGTCAGCAACACATACTGGATGACCCGCAAAAAGTTGTAGTCGCCGTCAATATCCTGCAGTTCATCGATCAGAGTCGTCAAAAGGTCAATACCGACGATAACGACCAACACCAGAAAAATGGCAGCGGTCACGGTACGTCCGATATAGCCGTCCAGCTTCTGCATCAGGACGCCCTCGCTCGCATGCGACGCAGCCAATCAGGCCCAAGCAGCAGGATCAAGCCCAGCACCAGAAATACGCCATGTATCAGCCATAGCCCCGGCATGAGTGGCAGATCACCGCTGACCAGCGCCTCGCGGCCGGAATTAAGCGCAACCAGATAGACCATATAGAGCAAAAAACCGGGGAACATTTTGACGTAGCGGCCGCTGCGATGGTCTGTTTTGCTGAGGGCAACCCCGATCAAGGCGACAATGGGTACCAGCAACGCTAAGGAAAAACGCCATTGCAGTGCAGCCCTGTCGCTCAACAAATCAGACTGCATCAACTCACCAGTACTTTTGCCATCCGCTTCCTTCCGTCCCCGAGAGGAACGCTCATCGGGTAACCACTGCCCATAGCGATCAAAGCGTGCAACCTGATAGTCCAGTTCACCGGGCTCGCCCACGTAGCGCACACCCTTGTTAAGCAGAAGAAATCGCTGGCCGCTGGCCTCATCGCGCTTGAACACGCCAGTGTCCGCCGTAATAACAGCCACCAGAATACGCTCGTCATCTGTATCCACCGGGTGAGCAATAAACACCCCGTTCATGCCGTCATTGTCGCGGTTCAGACTTTCAATATACGTGACCCGACCACTGTCCTGATCGAGCCTGAAACGCCCTTCGACTGCCGCTTTCAATCCATCGGAAGCCTTGCTTTCGACCAGCAGTTCTTCGTAGGCACGAATGCCCGCCGGACTGATTACAGTGCTAAGCAAGGTCACCAACAGGGTGACCAGAGCAATCGGAAAGGCCGCCAACCACAACAGTTGTAATCGGCTGATACCACAGGCATTCATGACCGCAATCTCTGAATCGACGTAGAGGCGGCCATAACTGAGCATAATGCCGATAAACATGCCCAGCGGCACGATCACCTCAAGAAAGTTGGGAAGTCGATAGAGCATGATCAAAAACAGGAAGTCCGGCGCGAGGTCACCGGCGGCAACATCAGCCAGATACTTCACCAACCTGCCGCTCATAATGATGACCAGCAATGTGAAGGTGACCGCAAACATTGACTTGAGCAATTCACTGGTGATGTAGCGGTAAAGAATCAATTCACGTTCCTGACAATAGTTAAACGACGGTGCGAGCTTTTCTGTACCAGAAGCAGGCGTTACACTGTCTAGCCTTTGGCATGACAGCCGCTATTATCCTTACTTTACACCGACTTCGCGAGATCAAAGATGCAAATCAGCCTGAAAGCTTCCGCCACGCCGAGCCAACAAAAGTCTGCCTGCCTGATTCTGTTGCTGACAGCCGATGAGGCGGGCGGCAAAACTCCGGTCGCGGATGCAAGCTTGACAAAGCTGATCGCAGACCTGAAAAAGCGCGG
>JBFKDP010000125.1:0-10193 GCA_041619575.1 Litorivivens sp. | reverse complement strand
CCCGGTATTTCATTGCCGATATCGGTCGTTGCGAAAACTGCCCGTGCCAGACGTGGGGATTCCACAATGGGAACATCAGATTGCGTCGCTCGCTCCCGAATCTTCGCAGCTATGAGATCGGCACCCTTGGCAAGTACGACCGGAGCACCGCCTCGCAGTTCATCGTATTTGAGTGCGACTGAAAAATGTGTAGGGTTAGTAATAACAACATCGGCTTTGGGCACATCCTCCATCATCCGTCGCTGTGCTGCGGCTTGCTGCATTTCACGGAGCTTGCTCTTCACCTCAGGCCGTCCGTCTGTGTCTTTCATTTCTTCGCGAACTTCCTGTTTTGTCATCTTGAGCTCTTTCGAGTGATTCCATTTCTGAAACGGCACGTCAATGGCTGCAATCGCGATGAGCGGCAGGCTAGTTAAAAGAAAGAAGAGTGCGAGCATGTGGGCGGCACTGGCAATTGCGCGATCAGCGCTCTGTGTAACGAGAGACAGTATGTCGTCCTGCATTACGAACATTGCAGCAATGGCTGCGCCACCTACGAAGAGTAGCTTGCCGATTGACTTACCCAGCTCTACCAGACTCTTTAAGGAAAACAGTTTCGCTAGACCGCTTATGGGGTTCATCTTTTCGGGCTTAAAGGAAAGGCTAAATGTCCAGCCACCCAGCGCTGCGGCAGAAACCGTCGCGGCTACCATGGCGACTGCCATCAGCGGAACAATGAGCATAAGTCCTTCCACCAGTATGGAAAAAAACAGACCGGGTAGTAGGCTCGGATCCTTGATTGTCAGATAATCCGCACTCAGTGATTTTGCGAATAGCGTTTGCATGCCGGCAGTCAGTGGCTCCCCAAAAAACAGGAGCATGCAGGCGCCCGCCAGCGTCACCAGTGTCGTAGATAGCTCTTTGGAGCGTGGGACCTGTCCCTTCTTTTTCGCTTCTTCAAGCTTCTTCGGAGTAGCCTGTTCCGTGCGTTCCTGACCAGTATCTTCAGCCATCCACGCCTCCCTGCAGTAATGCTCTTGAGGCAGCAAAGGCCGATTCAACGAGTGCTTCAACGGCAGGAACCATCGCTGGCATAAGTTGATTCAACATCAGGTAGCCAACCAGAATCGCTACTGGGAACCCAACCGCAAACAAATTCAGTGTTGGTGCTGCACGGCTGATCACCCCTACCCCTATCTGCACCACTAGCAAGGCAATCACTGCCGGCAATGCAATTTGCAGAGCGCCTTTAAACATCTCGCTGCCCCATTCGATGACTAGACCGAACGCGTCCGGCCCAATAGCCGCCAGACCCACTGGCCATATGTGAAAGCTCTGGGCGATCAGGGCGATGAATTCTAGGTGTCCGCCCATCGACATGAAAATCAGCAATGAAATCAGTAAGAGAAACTGACTGAGAATCGGAACAGAGGTACCGCGCTGGGGGTCCACCATCATTGCAAAGCCCAAACCCATACCCATAGAAATGGTTTGTCCGGCAAAGACGACGGCCTCAAAGACCAGCTGTACCAGAAACCCCAAACACAGCCCGATTAATATTTCATTGGCGGCATAGAGCACCGATTCAATCCCCAACGGATCGATCGCCGGCGCTTGGGGCAGCACGGGTAACAACAAACCTGCAACGAGCAGCGCAATGCCCAGTCTGACGCGTACAGGCACATAGGAAGAACCAAACAGTGGCGCAGCCATGACGGCGCCGCCTACACGCAGAAATGGCAACCAGGCGCTTGCCAGCCAGGCATTAATTTGAGTATCGCTGAGCATTGCGGCACTGATCATAAGAACTAACCCGACAATGCTGGCACTGACTGAAAGATGGAGATCGTAAAATCCATCATCAGACGAAGCATCCAGGGCCCCGCCAACCCAAGAGCAACCACAAAAACAAGCAGTTTGGGGATAAAACTGAGCGTCATATCCTGAATTTGGGTCGCGGCCTGAAACATCCCGATCAACAGACCGGCTGCAAGTGCGGAAAGCAGCAGAGGCGCAGCCAACAGCACGGCGAGCGTCATCGCTTCATTGCCAATATGCACTACGTCTTCAGGTGTCATGCACTGACCTCAACTATAAAAACTGGCTGCGAGTGACCCCATCAGCAAGACCCAGCCATCGACCAGAACAAACAGCATAATCTTGAAGGGAAGAGACACCAGCATGGGGGAAAGCATCATCATGCCCAGCGACATAAGCACGCTTGCGACGACGAGATCGATAACGACAAACGGGATAAAGAGCAAAAATCCAATCTGAAACGCGGTTTTCAGTTCGCTCGTGAGAAACGAAGACATGAGGACGAAGAAAGGGACATCTTCGGGGCGCTGGATTTCGTCAAGCCCTGCAATACCTGCAAACATCGCGATATCGGCCTCGCGGGTTTGCTGAAGCATAAACTCCCGGATGGGGGCGAAGCCCTGTTCAATAGCTACTTGGAAAGTGATCTGGCCTTCGAGGTAAGGCGCAACAGCGAGCTCATAGGAAGATTGCAATACCGGGTACATAATAAACAGTGTCAGGAACAGTGCTATGCTCAGTAAGACCTGATTGGAGGGCGCCTGTCCGGTTCCCAGTGCTTGGCGCAAAATACCCAGCACAATGATAATGCGTGTAAATGCCGTCATTCCCAGCAAAATGGCTGGCAGCAACGTTAGTGCAGTCATTAATGCCAGTAGCTGGATGGATAGCGTATATTCTTGCTGACCTTCTGCGTTAGTTTGCAGTGTCACTGCCGGAAGCCCCAGTGTTTCACTGAAACCGAGGGCTGGCATTAGTAGTAGCGTGATAAGGCCCAGAAACTTCATGTGTCAGAGCCCTGGTTGCTTTTAGGATTCATCTGCTTTTGAAGGAGGTTTAGAAAATTTATGTTGCCTTCTATGTTGTTTAAGGGCTCGTTTGGGAGTTCTCCCTGCCAAGTGTGCAGTGCGCGCATGGTGCCACTGGAATAGCCAACCAGAACGTTCTCGTCCCCCACTTTCAGTAGCAGAACCTTGTCTTTAACGCCTATAGCCAACTGGGACGCGATGTGGATATGACCGGCCTTTGGTTTAAGCAAGTGCTGGCTGCGGCGCATAACCCAAGCGGCCGCAAACAGCAAGGCCAGTACGATGAGCAGACTTACAATCACGTTGATGGCGTTGGTATAAGACAGTGGCTCCAGAGCGGTTTGCACGGGCGCTGCACCCTTCTGGGCAAAGGCTTTTGGGGAAGCAATGGAAATGCTGGCTATTAAGAGGTTACGAGTCACTCTGACGGACCTTGTATTCATACATTCTCTAATTCAGTCGGCGAACACGCTCTTCAGGGCTGAGCACTTCAGTCAGGATCACGCCAAATTTTTCTTTGACGACAACGATTTCACCGCGGGCTACGAGGGTTCCATTGACCAACACATCAAGTGGCTCCCCCGCCATACGGTCAAGGTCGACGACTGAGCCCTGATTGAGTTTCAGAAGATCCCGGATATTGATCTGGGCCCGGCCAAGCTCAATCGAAAGGTTGACATTTACGTCCAGCAGCATATCCAGATTCATAGTGCCGCTACCGCCTCCCTTACTCTCTGACAGTTCGCTCAAGGGCGGTGACTGCGCCTCGGTATGAGCTTCGTTTGGGTTCGTGGTCGCTTCGGGGTTATCGCTCATTGGGCGTTTCCTCTCATTTGCCTACCAGCAGTGGCGTGCGCGTAGTTTCGATGATTTTTGCAGCGATCTTCCCATCGTGCGTGCCAAAACTTGCTCGCATCAAGGGAATGCCGTCGATACTTAACGAGATCTCTGCAGGTTCGTTGATCGCTATAACGTCGCCTTTCTTGAGCTGCAGAGCGCGCTTCAGTTTCACGCGCGATTGCGCGAGAATAGCCACGAGTTCCAACTCTGTTTCCTCAAGGCCTTTGCGGAGCTTTTTGTCCCACTCTGGGTCGTGTTCACGTTTTCCATGCTTCGCAGCACCGCCAAAGCGATCGCGAACGGGCTCTATGCCTTTCCAGGGAATAACCAGCCAGATACTGCCTTCCGACTCGCCAAAAGAAACGACAAAACGTGTTGCCAACAAGGTCTCGTCGTCTTCGAGATCGTCGATGAAGCGCGTGTCGTTCTCCCAGTTCCCTATTTCTACCTGAATATCGATGAGGCTATGCCAGGCCGGTTTTAATTCGGCGAGCAATTCCTCTCCTATTTGTTCAGACAGTCGCAACTCCGTCGTAGAGAAACGCTCGCTAGAGCGGCTCTTGCGCAAACTGTTGCCGCCTCCGAAATAGCGGTTGACCATATCGAACACCAGATCAGAGTCGACAATCAGATAGATAGGCGTTGTTAGCGGGGCCGCCGCCACAGTGGCGATTCGGCAGGGAGTTGCCAGTCGTGGGTTTAACTCCTGTAAGCTGGTCACAGCGATAGGAGCGGCGCTCACTGTTTCGATACTGGGAGAAATACGTGCCAGCTTATCCAGCGCCGCGTCAGCAAATTGATTATTGACCCCTTCAAGGGCTGGCAACAGCCTACGCAGCGCGTAATGCTGTTTTGAAAAGTTAAAATTTTGCGTCGGGCCCTGGGGCTGCTCGGCAGCTGTGTCGAGCGCACCAGAATCAAGACCACCCATTAGCGCATCGATTTCTTCCTGATCCAGAACTCCTGCCACGCCTGTTTCTCCGCTACTGGATAACAAATTTCGAAAAATAAACTGCTTCCACGCTACCCTTGCCACTTTCTTCTTTTAAAACGGTGTTGACCGCCAGCAGTGCGCTTTGCTGAAGTTTGGTTTTACCTTCCGCTGCGAGCAGCTCTTCTCTCGACACGGAACCAAACAGCATCAACAGATCGTTTTTGATACGCGCGTGGTATTTCTCGAGTTTCTCAATATCGTCGGCATCCCGGGACATCAGATCGACCTGAACCTGAAGAAAGCGGGATGCACCTTCACCTTTCAGGTTGACGACAAAGGCGGGTTCAACGGAAAAATAAAGTGGGTCTTTGAGGTCCTTCGGCGCTTTGGGCTTCACTTCGCCTTCGACGTTGGCGGTTTCCACAAGCATCTCCGGTGCGGAATTGCTCGTGCTTTGAAATAGCATCCAAGTCCCCGCTACCGTTGCGACAATCAGGAGTGTCTGTGCGGCAACTATGATCAGTATCGTTTTAATATTCATTCTTCTGTCTTCCGGCTTTTTGGCGATGTCAGATCACGCGCCAAAATATTGTTAAAACAACAATCGCTTTGCTAGATATCTGCAAGGCCTATGCCAGAAGTCTATGCCATTGTTTTTATTGCTTTATTTGTGGTGAGGTCAGGGTTTCTGTGAAGTTCGCCAAAGAATTGGCGAGCGCGGTGCTTGGGTTTGCGCTCGGGTGGGGGGAGCTGGAGGACGGTTGTTCAGGCGTAGTGATCTATGCTGCGCGCAAGGTCTAGATGGCCATGAAGGACCTGTTTTTCTGCCGTGACCTCTTCTTGCGAGTCAGCGTGATCAGCGCCGCGGCCACGGTTTGGTTCTGAACTATTGCGTCCTTGCTCTTGTGCGAATTGTTGAGACTGGTCGCGCTCAGTCGGCAATGGTTGCTGGCTAAACTTCACATCGTCGAGTCGTATGCCCTGCGCGTCCAGAGACGCTTGCAGTCGCGGCAGCATGCTTTCCATCAATTCCACGGTATTGAGTTTCTGGGCGTGGACTTCAATCTGCGTAGCCCCCTGATTCATGGAAATACGCAGTTGTAGTTTCCCCAGTTCCTCGGGTGCGAGCTGTAACGTGGCACTTTGCTCTCCCCGCCCTAGCATCACGGCGACCCGTTCGCTCATGGCCTCAGGCCAGCCTGAATCCAACTGCATAGGGATGGAAGACGTTACTGGGAGAGGCTTTAGGCTTACGCTGGGCGTGTTTAGCAAAGCACTCTGCGTCACTGGCGGAGAATCCTGTAGCCGAGCTTGTGCAATGTCACTGAACTCACGACGCGGCGCGCTCTCACTAGCGAGATCCTTTTTTCCCGCACCTAATAGCAAGGCTGATTCCATCTGTTTGGCAAGTGCACTGCTACTCGATGCGGCGGCCACACTGCCAGGCATGTCTAGCGTTTCTTGCTGGCTGCTGATTCCGCGCATTACGCTAGTAACATCTGTGTTTATAGTAGAAGGCTTAGCCGCCAATACCTGTGAACTCGGCTCTTTTACTTGCCTCGCTTGCTCACTATCTTGCACCAATGCGTCAACCGTGGGCATACGATCCGGATTCAAGGCTACAGCCTGTTTTGGCGCGGCGTTGCGAACTAGCGCGTCTATGGCCGATGAAAAACCACTCGCCAGTGTGTCATTAGCCGATGATAGCGGCAATGTAGTGTCGTGAAGCGGAACGATATTGCCGCTGTTTGCTATTGTCGTAAAACGCGCTGCCTGCTCAGTCAGTGACGAGTGGCGAGCTTGAGCTTCAGGGGCGACGGTAGGCATGGGGCGTCCGCCGTTGCCTGAGCGATCGCTATTCGGAGCAGCGATGGCAGTCCTCGGTAGGTCAGCTGTTAACCGCTCACTGGCCAAAAGCTCCGCAAACGATTGTATTTCCTTAACTTCTTCTGGACGCGCGCGGATGTTGTCTGGAGGCGCATGTACGCTCCCTATGGCGGCTGGCAAGCTATCCGGTGCAAAGTCCATCGAAATCTTACTGACTCCCAAGTGGCAATTTATCGACGCGCTTTCTCTGTTTTGCTAATACACCGCCAGTCGCGCTGACAGGTCTACGAATCCCTTAGCAATAAAGCAAAACTCGCGCCAAAGTTTGGGTTTCGTTACTCAATAAGGTGTTGCAGTGTAAATTCTATTTCCTGGCTTGCTGTCGTAACAGCCAGTTATGGCGAACGGAGCTAAGCTCATCACTGGCGTGTTGCTCTGCCCGTTCAGCGCTGCGGCGCTCTAGTTCGAGGTACTGACCCGCTAGTTTGCTTAGTGAATGGGACTGTTGTCGGCGCGCAAGCCATTCCTGCTTTGCACTTTCAAGCCGCTGAGCCTGTTGTTGCACGACAGTATTCTGCATGCGAATGATGTCATTTAAGCGGCTGAGAAAAGCTCGATTATCCTGAAACTGAGCAGGCGAAATAGACTCGCCAATGTGTGCCTGTACTCGCTGGCTATATTCCGCATAGTAGCCTTTGAGCTCGTCACACTTTGCCTGTGCCTGTTGATGATTCTCCTGCTGCTGGGCATATTGTTGGGCGGCGTTCGTTTCAGCTCGCTCAGCAACGCTGAGAACAGGTTTCAGGGTGTCAGATCGCTGTTTCATACTATTATCCTCGCGGGTAGTGCTCGATAGCCCGTTAGAGTAGTGACTGTGCTACGGAAAGCATTTCGTCCAAGCTTTGATCGAAATTCACCGCTTCATTAAATTCCTGCTGCAAAAATCTGTTGATGCTAGGCCACAGACGTACGGCCTCATCCAATCTTGGGTCCTGCCCCTTCTGATATGCGCCGATCGTAATCAAGTCTTTGTTCTGCTGGTACAGCGCATAATTTTGTCGGATAAATCGCACCAGGTCTCTGTGACTTTTGTCCGTAATATCGTTCATGGCACGACTCACAGATTGCTCTATATCGATGGCAGGAAAATGACCACTTTCTGCAAGTTTTCGGGAGAGGACTATATGTCCGTCAAGAATTGCACGCGCTGAATCTACGATAGGATCGTTCTGGTCGTCGCCTTCGGCTAGCACGGTATAGAAGGCAGTGATAGAACCACCACCAAGTGCACCATTGCCAGCGCGCTCCACTAGTTGTGGTAGCCGCGCAAATACTGTTGGTGGGTAGCCCTTGGTTGCCGGGGGTTCACCTATCGCCAGAGAAATTTCCCGCTGCGCCTGGGCAAAGCGTGTCAGCGAATCCATCAGTAGCAGTACGTTTTTGCCCTGATCCCGGAAATATTCTGCGACGGTCGTTGCTAACCAGGCCCCTCGCAGCCTCATCAAGGGCGGGTGATCTGCTGGGGTTGCGATAACAACCGCGCGTTCCATACCCTGCTGTCCAAGGATTGAGTCCACGAATTCTTTAACTTCCCGGCCACGCTCGCCAATGAGGCCCACGACAATGATGTCGGCCTCTGTAAAACGCGTCATCATGCCAAGAAGAACACTTTTGCCCACACCACTGCCTGCAAACAGCCCCAGCCTCTGGCCCCGCCCCACAGACAAAATGCCGTTTATTGCGCGAACACCAACATCCAGTGGCTCCCGAATTGGGTTGCGAGCCAATGGATTAATCGGTACGCCTTGCAATGAGCGGTACTCGTCACATTGCAGGGCGCCCCTTCCGTCCAATGGACGGGCGGCGCCGTCAATAATGCGACCAAGTAGTCCATTACCCACAGGTACGTCAGAGGCCTTATCGACTGGAATCACGCGGGCATTGGGCATCACTCCTCGCAGTTCGCCTGTCGGCATCAGAATGATGCGATCGCCTGCAAATCCAACGACTTCTGACTCCAACCAGTCACCGTCGACGGTTTCTACCAGACAATAGGCGCCAATGGGGGCAACACAGCCAGAGGCTTCGAGGGTGATACCAACAACCCGCTTCAACTGGCCTTCGACCACCGTTTTTGAACTGCCTTGTATGCGCTCTTGGGTCTGGCGTAAGGCAGATTGCAGGCGTCGTTGCCGTACATTGTTCAATGCTGCAACACTCATATTTTCTGGTGCCCCTCATCGTGCTCGTCGAACAATGACTTGATCAACTGGGCCAGCCGCGTTTCGAGGGTGGCATCAACTCTCGAGCTATCGGTGTGAATCTCGCAGCCACCCCGCGCCAGTGTTGGATCTTCGTGCAAGTGCCAGCTTGGTTCCAACTCGCCACTTGCGGCAATCAATGCGGCATCGTCCGGGTGAACGGAAATGCGAATAGGGCTGTTGGCGATAGGCAGTCTCGCAATAGCGTCGTGTACAATATGCAACAGTTGATTAGGCTCAACGCGAAGTTGTTGCTGGCACAATTGTTGGCCGATCATCAGGGCCAGCTCAGTCAACTCGCGTTCAATTTGTTCATCTATCTGCGCTAAGGGTTTTGCCAGTGAGGAAAGCAGGATCGCAAGTTCCTCATTCAGTTGCCGGTACTCAGCTTCTCCACTCGCCCTGCCCTCTGCAAGGCCTCGCTGACGCGCCTCTTCCACGCTGCGATCTGGCTTTTCCTGAGTGACTGGCAATGGCGTGGATACCGCCGACACCGACGGCGGTTGCCAACTCACGCATTCGCTGCTGTCGAGCAGGCGAATATCGAACTCTGAAGGGTCGAGGTTTCCTTCTGCCGGGTTCATAGGCTAGTCGACGTAGCCATCGTCAGATGATCCAATACTGATCTGTCCGTCATCAGCCATTTTTTTGGCAACTTCGAGGATGGCTTTCTGGGCCTCCTCGACATCGCTGATTTTAATCGGACCCCGAGACTCCATTTCTTCAATGAGAATTTCACGAGCTCTTTTGGACATATTGGTAAAGACTTTGTCTCGCAGGTTTTCATCAGCGCCTTTTAGCGCGACTGCGAGCTGATCACTTGTAACTTCCCGGAGCAGCAGCTGCATACCCTTGTTATCCAAGTCCGCCAAATTAGCAAAGACGAACATCAACTCTTCGAGTCTTACTCGAAGGCTTTCGTCCGTTTTTGCAAGAGTTTCAAGGATTCGCATTTCAGTGTCATTATCTAGGGAATTCAGAATACCTGCAGCGGTACTGGCACCATCGATCGCTTTTGCCTTAAAGCTGGTTGAAACATCCAGTTTGGCCTTCAATGTAGATTGTAGCTGCTGCATTGCCGCCTCGGAGACCTTATCCATATTGGCTATTCGGTAGAGAACATCTTCCTGTATATCTTCTGAGAACTGGGCAATGATCTTGGCGGCTTGAGCTTGATCCAGGTGAGCCAGGGTTATCGCGATAATTTGCGGATGTTCGTCACGCAATATCTGCACAATGGTATCCAGCTCCATACGTTTCAGGCTGTCGAATTCCTGAGAGGGCTTAGCGCCAAGAAGCCGGTCTGCCAGGGAACTGCCATTCTGTTCGCCCATCGTATTGACCAGCAAATTGCGCATATAGCCTTGCGCACCGACCCCCAAGGAGGTCTGCTGGCTCAGCTCCATTTGGAAGCGATCGCACACAGCCGCGGCGTGCGCTGAATCGACATCGCGAATGGCTGCCATGGCTACACCGATTTTTTCTACTTCCTCGTAGCCGACATGG
>JBFKDP010000124.1:0-10247 GCA_041619575.1 Litorivivens sp. | reverse complement strand
GTCATCGTATTTAATGCGAAGCGCCCATTCTCCTGGAGTCTCGCGGCCTCATTCAGCAAACGCTGACTTCGCTGGCTGGCCAGGGTTACCTGCAAAACAAGGGCACTGAGCAAAAGACCGAGACTTAAGGCGATAAGCAATTCAGCCAGACTTAAGCCCCGATGATGCAAGCCTTTCACAGGCTACAACTCCGTGACAAAAACAAAGCGCTGCATGTGCTTGCCATCAGCATCGGGGGCACGGGTCGCTGCCAGCCGGCTTTCGTCCCACTGCACCGTAATTGTAAAGCTACGGCCAGCGCGTGCGATGGAACCGTCACCCGCAGACAACTGGGATGCCAGGCTGGCCAGCCAGTAGCGCGTGTCCTGCGCATGGAGTGAGTCGCCGCTTGGCGCGTTATCGGATAAGCCGATGTCGTAGCGTCCCGATAACGCCGCTGCGCGATTGGCGCGCATCCGATCAAGGATATCGTAGGCAAGTATGCTGGCGAGTGATCGCTGCTGCGCAGTCTGTTCAAATCGCAGCGCGTTGAGTTGGGCAGCCGCCAAGCCCATCACACCCAAAGCTGTGATGAGCAGCGCAACTAGAATTTCAATCAGGGTAAAGCCTGTACTTCCTGTAAGTCTTGCCATAATGCAATCCTTTGCATTTGACAGCCAGGGTAGGCGCGCACTTAACCATTCTAACCATGCACCGTAGAGCTTGTGAGGACGACGATTAGCACATACGCATAAAAATCAGAGAAAGCCTCAACCATCCTGGTTGCCAGTTACCTAGTGAACATCCTGTTCAAAACTCAGTGACATGCTGTCATAGCATGCGTGACAACAGAACCTAGCTTGACAGAATCACGCCGGGTTTGTCTAGAATGTGTGCACAGACCAAGGATGGGATTGTGATGAAATGCAAAGGGCTGACCCTGCTCGAACTATTGGCGAGCCTGTCAATCGCGGCCATTCTACTCACGCTCGCCGCGCCCGGCTTTACCAGCTGGATTGAAAGGAGTCGGCTGCGCACTCAGGCTTATGACCTGCTGACAGACTTGCAAAAAACGCGCGCAGAAGCCGTACATCGCATTGCGCGAGTGAGTTTGTGGAATGTCGATGGCGACTGGTCGACCGGCTGGGAAATGTTTGTCGATAGCAATAGCAACGGTAACCGCGAAAGCTCGGAAACATTGCTGTTTGAGCGCCAACAGGTCTCGTCCAATACCCACATCAGCGGAAACCGCTTGGTCTCGAGCTACGTGTCCTATGTGAGTTCTGGCGCCTCGCAAACCATCAACGGCGCTTTTCAGGCGGGCACCCTGACACTATGCGGAGCCACCATCGATCAGGCGTATCAGATTGTCATTAGCCGCGGCGGTCGCGCACGCCTGCAAGGCATTGCTGCCTCCGCCGCTACCTGCCCCTAGATGACGGTGGCCGACCGGGTACACGCTATGACACACCCAGGCCGTACCGCCCCAAGCTCACGCTTTAACTCCCCTTCCAAGACGCGTACCATAGCGGCCCCAAAGCAATCGCCCGTCTGAGCATGCCCGCACAGTTTATTACCGGCCAACGCTGGATCAGTATCACCGAACCCGACCTGGGTCTAGGCCTTGTCATTGAAGCCGAGCACCGCCGAGTCACCATCGCGTTCCCCGCCGTTGAAGAGGAACGCGCCTACGCCGCCGATAATGCGCCCCTTTCCCGCGTCCAGTTCGATGTCGGCGACGCGATCAGCCTATCCTCTGGTGAGGAGTTGCGGGTGCAGTCGGTTGAACAACACAATGGCTGCCTGGTCTACCTTTCCGAAGACGACGAAAGACAGCTCCACCCAATTCCCGAGCAACTGCTCAGCGCACAAATTCAGCTCCACAGTGCCCGCGACCGCCTGATTGCCGGGCAATTGGATGACCCACGCCGTTTCGAGTTGCGAGCCGCCACTTTGGGACATCGCAACCGCGCTCGGGCCAGCCAGAGCCGGGGCTTTCTCGGCCCGCGAGTTGATCTGATCCCCCACCAGTTTTATATCGCCGGCAGCGTTGCAGAGCGCGAGCGCCCCAGAATATTGCTGGCCGATGAAGTCGGCCTCGGTAAGACCATCGAAGCCGGTCTTATCATGCACCGGCTCTATCTGGATGAGCGCATCGAACGGATTTTGATACTGGTGCCGGAAAGCCTGATTCACCAGTGGCTCGTCGAAATGCGCCGACGCTTTAATCTGCAGTTCAGCGTTTTCGACGAAGCGCGCTGCGCGGAAAGCGTGCTGCCCCTGGATGAGTTCGATGAAGAGGAACTGGTCGCCGAATCGATTGATAATCCCTTTGAGGGAGAGCAACTGATCATTGCTGGTATCGACTGGCTGGCTGGCAATGAGCAGCGTCGCCAGCAACTGTACGAAGCCGGTTGGGACATGCTGGTTGTTGACGAGGCCCACCACTTGAACTGGCAGGAAGAGGGCGAAAGTTCTCCCTCCTATCAGCTGGTTGAATCCCTTTGCGCCGCAACGCCCTCTGTCTTGCTGCTGACTGCAACGCCGGAAAACGCCGGCATCGAAGGCCACTTTGCCCGATTGCGGCTACTTGACCCGGATCGCTACGCGGACCTGCAAGCCTTCCAGAAAGAACAGGTTTCCTACAGCGGTATCAGCGAGCTTATCAATCAAGTGCTCGAAGACCCTGCTGCCGCAGCGGCCAACCAGCAGCTGGCAGAGTATCTGGAGCCAGAGATACTCGCCGAGTTTCGGGCTGATCCTGCTGCTCAGAGCGAGAAAGCCATCGCCGTGCTCCTCGATCGCTTTGGTACCGGTCGCAGCCTGTTTCGTAACAGCCGCAGCTCGGTGGGCGGATTCCCTGCACGAAACCTGATTCGCCATGCCCTTGCCGCACCACCGTCATTTAACGAGCACGCCGCGTCAGCAGCCCTCGACGACCAACTCAAACCCGAATCACTGCTGGGCGAAGACTGGACCAGCCTGGACAGCCGCGTTACTTGGCTTGAAAGTTTTTTATTGCAGGACGCCGATGCCAAAGCCTTGCTAATTTGCGCCGACGCCGAAACCGCGCAAAGCCTTGAAGTCTATATGCGGCTTCGGCGCGGTTTTGCCAGCGCAGTCTTTCACGAAAACATGACACTGCTGGAACGAGACCGCGCCGCCGCCTATTTCGCCGACAATGAAGACGGTGCCCAGCTGCTGGTCTGCTCGGAAATTGGCAGTGAAGGTCGCAACTTCCAGTTCGCTGACAACCTGATTCTGTTCGACCTGCCACTGAACCCCGATTTGCTGGAACAGCGCATTGGCCGCCTCGATCGTATCGGTCGCGCCGGCGAAATCAATATTCACGTCCTGTTCTACGAGGGCTCCGCTCAAGAGGGACTGGTAGACTGGTACGACACGGCCCTGAATATTTTTGGCGAGCCCTGCACCGTCGGTCACCCGGTCTACCACAGCGTAGAAGCACAGCTGCACGATGCGCTTGCACAGAACCGCGATGCACTAAACGCCATCATTGCCGCCGGGCGCGAGCAAGCCGAAACACTGCGCACTGAATTGCATTCCGGTCGCAATCGCTTGCTGGAGCTGAACTCCTGTCGCAAGGATGGCAGCCATGCGGTGCTGGAGAGCATTGCCACTGAGCAGCGCAGCGACGAACTCGCTGTCTACCTGGAGCAATTGGCCCAGCAGTTTGGCCTTGAGCACGATGACCACAGCGAAGGCGCGGTTATCCTGCATCCCGGCGACCACATGCTGATGGAGGCCTTTCCCCACCTGCCCGAAGAAGGCCTAACCGGTACCTTTGACCGGCAGCGCGCGCTCGAACGCGAGGACATGCACTTCCTTACCTGGGAGCATCCGCTAGTGCGCGATGCCATGGAGTTGATCGCAGTCGGCGATTTTGGCAGCGCCTGCGTCTGCACTCTGCCGGTGAAGGGTCTGCCCTCGGGCAGCCTGCTGCTGGAGGCCTTTTTGAACCCGGTCATTCATGCACCCGCAGCCTTGCAACTTGACCGCTACCTGCCCGGCTACGGTGAAAGGCTATTAATCGACAATCGCGGACGACAACTGCAGAGCAAGGTATCTCACGCACAGCTCAATACCCTGTGCCAGACAATCAAACGCAAATTGATACCCGCACTGCTCCGCGAAGTACGTGAGCCGTTGGCGCAACTGCTCAATGCCAGCGAAACGCAGGCAGAGTCACTGCAAAACACTTGGCGACAGGAAGCGAGCGAGCGCTACCTTGACGCGCGCGCCAGCGAACGCCAGCGACTTGAAGCTTTATCCAGACGCAACCCGGACATCGATGACAAGGCGCTAATGGCCTTTGACGAAATCACGGCTCGCGGCAAGGCAGCGCTGGGCAGCATGCAATTGAATATCAGCGCCCTGCGACTGGCCATCGTCAGCTAGCAGACAGAGAGAACTGACATGTATCTATTTTCTATCAACGCGAGCTCGGCCAAAGACCAGGGTGAATTCAAGCAGGGTGAAGAGTGCCCCTTTATTGCCTATATCAACTTCCAGGATCTGTTCGGCGCAGAGCAACTGGCAACCTTATACATCATGAAAGAGGGCTTTCGCGACGTGAAAATCGTGAAACGACGCTTTCTCAGAATCGACGAAAGTCACAAGCAGGACCCACAGATCAGCGAGGCACTGGAAAAGGGCTATTGCCTGCAGGTATTTAGCAGTCACTGACATCAGCCCGTAACATCACACTTTCTTTCGCAGGGTTCTACGCGTTAGTATTCGCCTTTTTCGGCCACCCGTGCTTACAGCAAATGCGTCCACGCTTTAAGAGTGCTCTCTGACAATGCGACTACCGAAAATTCTGCTTTCACTGTGCCAGCAAAGGGCCGCTCGCATAACCCAGCGCGAACCCAGCAAAACCATTGGCGAGAATTACCTGCGCCGCTGGCATGTGGTACCGAAGAACCCCCTGTTCAATATGTATTTGCACCACGTGACCGGTGATGACCCGGACACCAACCTGCATGATCACCCCTGGCTGTTTAATTATTCGCTGGTACTGCGCGGCAAAATTCGGGAAGAAATGCCCAATAAAACCCGCACCCTGGTAGAAGGTACCCTGACCTTTCGCGGCGGCGCGGCTCCGCATCGCCTGATGCTCGAGTCACCCGACAGCCTGACACTCTTTATAACCGGCCCCAAGATTCGCCGCTGGGGTTTCTACACCCCCAAGGGCTGGGTAAACAGCAAGGGCTATCTTCAACGCGATGGCAACGGCCGCTCCACCAACTCCGAGTACTCCTGACCGTCAGGCCTGGGACTCAAGATCCGCCGCCAGAAAGGCATCGCCCAGTACCTCTTTGCCATCCAGACTGCGCACGGCTAATCCCAAACTGTGTACCAACTGTCGGCTGTAGGCTGTCTGCCCGACATGGCTACCCGAGCACAGAGCCAGCGCTGCCTCCGCCATCATTTCTACCGGCTCTGCCATATCGGGGTTGCGTCGGGCGATATCCCGCACATATTCCGCCCCTGAAGTCAGCACAATATTTTCGGGTGCCAGTGTATTGATATAAATCCTCTCCGGCGCCAGCTCGTGGGCCAAGCCCTGCGAATAGCGGTTCAACGCTGCCTTGCTGGCCCCGTAGGCACAAATCGCATGGGCTGCTTCCGGACTGTCGCGATAGGGGACCACCGGCTGATTCACGGTATTGCTGCTGATATTGAGAATCCAGCCGCCGCCCTTCTTGCGCATACCCGATAAAGCCTGCTGGGCAAGCTCGCAGGGCACATTCACATTGATATCAAACATGGCGTTGCGCTGCTCGGTGGTGACCCTACTCGGGAAGAGCATGGTCGAACCTGCCGCATTATTGACAAGAATATCGATGTCGCCAAAGTGAGCCGCCGCGCGAGCCACAAGATCCGCCCGCGCCTGAGCATCGCGCAAATCACAGACTTCAGCTGCAGCACGGCCGCCACTTGTCGCTATCGTCGCCACGGCCTCTTCGAGTGTGCCCGCCAGGTTTCCATGCGCGCCGAGGCGCGAGGCACACAGGACGACTGCGGCGCCCTCGGCGGCAAAGCGGCGAGCGGTAGCAAACCCAATGCCCCGACTCGCCCCCGTAATCAGCGCGACTTTTCCATCCAGTACTCCCATTGCAAAACCCCTGTGATCACTCTTATTAATATTGGCGGTAACGCCGTTGCACGTGGCGGTGGCGAACCAATCGTTGCGCCTCTCGCTCTTTGCGGCTCACTTCGCGCGCCTGTGGCAGGTAGCCGCGGAGCTCTGACAGGCCCATTTTGCTGACCTTCAAACTTGGCCATTGCTCCTTGGGCGGCGACTCAGAATAGGTCCAACGCATAGACAGATAGCCGTGCTCGACGCCCGTTGTGCTCACCCAGTTAACCAAGCCCGGGTCGCGATGGCTGACGATCCAGAAGGCTTTTTTCTCGTCGTCCGTTTCGAGGAAGTGGGCATTGATGTTAGAAGGGTAGCTCTCAAAATCCAGCGACTCGCCCCAGAGGTTCGCCAGATGAAACCCAAAAAACTGCGGTTTGATTGGTGTGTTAGCTTCTATGACTAACGCTTCGTCATCGCCGAGTTTGAATGTACCGCCCGCATAGATATTGCTGCTTTGCCCTCCTCCGGTGGCCAACCCCAGCGCATTGGGTTGGTTCATATCGTTGACCGGCATAAAGGCTTCACTCAAGCCCATTTGATCACTGACCCCACCAGGCACTTTGCCATAAGTCTCGAGGGTGATCGCATTAAAGGCATTCCAGAAGTGCACCTGATTGCGCACAACCCGGCCAACTTCCTGCATCATATGGACCGCCGAGTCAGCATTGATGGGTGGGCAAGGTTCGGTTTCGCAACCCAGGCGAAGAATTTCCAGGTCCAATAGATCCTGGTTTTCCCAGTCGTGAAAGAGTTCGCGGCAAGTGAGATAGCGACCGACAAATTCCTGATCACGGCTAACGCGCTTGCTTGCCATAAAATTGCCGGTGTAGCCTTCTGGCCGCTGAGGTGCGATCAGTATCTCGAAGATTCCGTCCTTATCAATTTGCAAAGTACTGCTATCGAGGGTAGCGGTATTAACGCGACTGCCCGGCTGCATTTCGGCCAGCGTGCCGGAGTCTCCCGCGTAACCACTCGCCAGCTCAAAAATGACATATTGGGGTGCGGTCTTGCCTTTCGCCGGCGTTTCACCGCGCCAATGGCGGCTGTCGTGCGCTTTGCCGCGTATGCGGTAACTGTGCTGGCCATCGATCTCGGCCATCAGATAGACGGCATCGGCATTGTCGATGGTCGCACGATTGGTGGGCTGAATAGCCCGCCGAAAACGGGGATAGAGCGGATTGGCGAGGGCCCGTTCAATGCCACTGAGCATAAAACCCAATACGTAGCGATAGCCTTCTGCCAGATTGCGTTCGGTGGCCGGGGGCGGATAGAGCTCCGGTGTGTCGATGGCGTCACGGGCTTCCTGCAGCTTATTGATCATGTCGTCAAACGCACCGCGTAGGGCAGCGGCGGTATTCGGGCCAGCCAACCCGGCTATTTCCTGTGCTTCGCTCATACCGTTCTCTCCTTCTGTTTTATGCGCTTTCACTGGCACCAATGCGGCGGGGCCAATTGTATTGTTCGTAGAATTCAGCCAGCTCAGACTCAATCACCTCTTCGGACAGGTCGAACTCGTCGAGGGTGTATTCGAACAGGGACTGGTGGCGTTTTTCACGCTCAGACTGGGATGTGAGGAAGTCGTCGTAGTCTTTGGAAATATCAAAGCCCAACTCGCGATAGGCCTTGTGTACAGCCTCGTAAGGGTTGCTAATCAGCTCGCGATAGTCGACTCGACAGTATCTGGGATAGTTGCGCAATTGTTCAGCCGGGTGGAGAAAGGATTCAAAGGACAATTGCCGCATGACCGCCAGTGAAGACCGGTAGTCTTCGGGCTTCCAACCTTTGTGTCGCCAGGAATGCTCCACCAGCTTCAGCAGACTGGGAATGCACTCTTTGGGATCGCGCACCATCACCACGATACGCGCATCGGGGAAGGTCTCAATCAGCGAACCCACCCAACCGCTCATAACCGGGTTCTTACTGAGGTGAATATGGCTGCCACCGTTCAGCAACAGCTGACGCTTTACGCATTCTTTATAGAAACGCATCCAGCGCTTGCGCTTGTGGGGCATCTGGTCCAGGTGAAACAGGTCAATCACATCCAGCACGGGTAAATCCGTCGACCACTGCTGGGTAACAAATGCTGCGCGCATGACAAACTGATCTTCCTCGGAATTCCACAGGCTCATATCATGCATGTGGCGGAAGGGTCCGAAGGTCTTGTCGTCCCAGCGCTTAAGCTTTGTATAAATAGCGGCACCGAACACTTTGGCGTCGAGCCAGCCGAGCCCCCGGATGATTTTTTTCTGCAGCAATGAGGGAAAAAACGTTTCCCAGTAGAGAAAATAGCTGAAGCGGTCCCCATCGGCGGCCATCAGGCGGTGCATCAGAGTGGTGCCGCTGCGCGCGTGACCAACAATAAACACCGGCGTTTTGACTTTCTGCCACCATAAGCGTGGGAAAAAGACATAATCAAGCAGGAAGAATGCCGTGTTAATCGCTGTGACCAGCGGCGTCTGTAATAGCAAAACCCAGAGCATGCGACGCCGACCGGGCCAGTTTTTTAACGACCACACGTGGCGCAGAACACGCCAATAATAATCCCAATCAAAGTACATACTTCACCTGCATGGCCATAATCACGTAGTATCATTACCCGCTCACCACTCACGGACAACTGCGATTCCGATAACAAAAATGCGGAGTATCACATTGTTTTCTAAGAGGTTATTTTTGGTTCATGCGAGGGACTTACATTTGCGGGCACGCCCGTGAACAAGGCCGAGCCGCCCCAGCCCAAAAAACGCCCCCGCCAGAGCCGTTCACAGATGCTGGTGCGGGCTGTACGCGAAGCCTGCCTCAAGGTCTTGGAAAGTGAGGGGCCAGACAAGCTGACCACCCAGCGCATTGCCGATGTCGCTGGCGTTAATATAGCCTCGGTGTATCAGTACTTTCCCAATAAAGAGGCCGTGCTGGCCGAGGTGTTTAACGAGCAGGTTGAAAATCTGGTGGCTGAAGCAGGTCAGGAATTTGATAGGCTGCAACAGTTGTCCGAACAGTCTCTGGAAGCCACGCTGGATGCGATCATTGCAATGGAGGCTCGTTTTCTATTCAAGCTCTACCAACTCGCTCCCGAGTTTTATCTGCAGTATGAAAGCAGCTTCAATATTCTCGGCCGGGTCGATCAGCTCACCCAGTCGCGTGAGAACCCGTCTTGGGCGGAATGGTTTCCGGTGTTTCTGAAACTTCATCATCATCGATTGCGCTCAGGTGATCTCGAGACGATGGCCTTTGTCGCGCGTCATTCCCTAGAAAGTGCCTTGCGCAACGCCTTGTACGAGAGACCCGATGCGCTGGCCGATGCTACCTTCCAGCGCGAAGTCGCTACACTGATTCAACGCTATCTGCTGGCGCAGCCAGATTGATCTTTGCGGCCGCGGCAACGTGCAGCCTAAAGTTCAGCGCCCGGGCCTTAATAGCCAGGCACACTCCAAGGCATCACAGCTGCGCAAACCGCCTTCAAGTCGCCGGTATTCCAGTGCCTGCAGATCGTAGTGCTCAGCGTAGAGCCTGTGTAGCAATGCCTCGGGCACTGAGAACGGTGGTCCATCCATCCGGGCCTGATCGTATTCGAAGCTGATCAACAGCTGTGGCGCGCGGCCGCTGAGTGCGATTAAATGCTCGGCATAGCGACTGCGCATTGCTGGCGGCAGCGCGACGAGGGCCGCGCGGTCATAGATGGCATGAACCTCTCCGATTGGCTGCGCACCAAGATCAAAGAAATCTCCCACCCAGATCTCGATATCCTCAGCGCGATAGCAGAGCATATTTCCCGCGCTGACGACATCCGCTTCTAGGTCCATTTCATCAAACAGCTGAGCTACCGCCATCTCGCTTAATTCGACGCCAGCAATCGCAAAACCCTGAGCGCGCAGCCAGGCGATGTCTCGGCTCTTGCCGCACAAAGGCACAAAGATCCGGCTTCTCGGCGCCAAGCCCAGTTGCACAAGATGCTCGCTCAACAAGGTATTGGTCCGGCCCTCATGAAAGGCTATTTCGCCTTGCTGCCAACGCTCGTGCCAAAAATTCGCGTCCATTTTCCTCTCCCTGTAGTGTGAAAATCGTGTGATAGTCGTGTCGAAGTCGTGTCAAAAATCGCTGT
>JBFKDP010000123.1:0-10313 GCA_041619575.1 Litorivivens sp. | reverse complement strand
TGCACATAGAGCCTGTTAGTACACACACAGGTCTGCCCGGCATTGCGGTATTTTGAGGCGACGGCGCCGGCGACGGCGGCATCCAGGTCGGCATCGTCAAACACAATAAACGGCGCATTGCCGCCTAACTCCATCGACAATTTTTTCAGACTCGGTGAACACTGCTCCATCAATACCCGGCCAATCTCGGTTGACCCGGTGAAGGACAATTTGCGCACAACCTGACTGGATGTCAGCTCAGCGCCGAGAAGGCGTGATTTTCCGGTGATGACATTCAAGACGCCCGCAGGAATCCCTGCTTCATGCGCCAGCGCAGCCAAGGCCAAGGCCGTTAGCGGTGTTGCATCGGCGGGCCGCACAATCATGCTGCAGCCCGCTGCCAAGGCTGGCGCCGCCTTGCGCGTAATCATCGCTGCCGGAAAGTTCCAGGGGGTAATTGCCGCACAAACACCGACCGGCTCCTTTACCACCAGCAGTCGCTTGTCGCCGCTTGGGCTCGGGATGATATCGCCGTAGGTGCGTTTGCCTTCTTCTGAAAACCATTCGATAAAAGAAGCTGCGTAGGCCACTTCACCTTTGGCTTCGGTAAGGGGCTTACCCTGCTCTGCGGTCATAATGGCTGCAATATCGTCTGCGTTGGCCATAATGAGATCGAACCAGCGGCGCAAACAGGCACTGCGTTCTTTCGCTGTTAATTGTCGCCAGGACTGAAATGCGGTATTTGCCTGTTCGATGACACGGCGTGTCTGCTCGGCGCTAAGCTGGGGAACGCTCCCCACGAGTTCGCCGGTTGCCGGGTTGTAGACATCGGTCTTTTCACCGGTATCGCCATCAATCCATTGGCCATTGGCGTAAGCCTGATTTCTCAGCAAGTTTTTATTTGCCAGGGAAAACATAGTCAAGCTCCTTAAATAACCAGTTACCGCATTGCAGAACCGCCCCTACTTTTTGTCTGGGGCGGCGACCGCCGGACCGCATCGCGCAAAACCAGCTGACAAGAAACCAGTGAAGAGAAAGTGCCCACCCCTGGCCATTAAACACGCGCGAGTGTGCGCTCTTATACTCTGCCGACCACAGGTATCAGTGCACCGGTGACAGCCTCTGCACGAGGACTCAACAAAAACAGGATGACATCGGCCAGCGCCTTGGGTGTTACCCAGGTGGAAAAATCAGCGTCGGGCATATCTTTTCTGTTGGGCGCAGTGTCGATAATACTGGGCTGCACCGCATTCACCGTTATATTTCGCTGTTTCAGTTCTTCGGCAAGTGCTTCAGTCAGTCGCGACACACCGGATTTTGACGCCGCATAGGCGCCAAGCCCCGTGTCAGCCTTAACTGACCCCGCCGCGCTGATATTAACAATACGCCCACCACTGGCTGGCATATGAGCCAATACCGCCTTGCTGGCATTAACCGCCGTGCGTACATTGAGGCGATAGAGATGATCCCAGGTATCAATTGAACCGTCGTCTACGGTTTCCCAGGCGAAACCACCGGCCACGTTAACCAGTGCATCAATACGGCCTGCTTTTTCTGCAATATCCGCAAAGGCCTTGCGGGTGGCATCCGCATCACCCAGATCCAATGCCGACGTTGCTTCAACACCGGCTTCGGGTTGACCGTCCACCACATCGACAGCAAATACACGCGCCCCTGCCGCTAGCGCCGCCGCTGACACGGCGCGCCCCAGTGAACCCAAGGCGCCGGTTACAACAACAACCTTATCCTGCAATTCCATAGCTCTACTCTTTTATTCGGGCACCGACAGCCTATTCACTCGCCAGTGCGTATGGGTAAATACTTGCAGGCCATGACACTGAGTTGCAACTCAAAGCGCGTACGCCACAATCGGGTTTGCAACTTCAAGCGCCGCATTTTGCCCCTTTACTTCCGGCCTGACGAAATTTTTTCAGGCCGCAGGATAGGTCTTATTTTGAGAAATTTCAAAGCTGCACTCTGTGTTCGGTGAATACATGCCACATGAAAGGGGGACTCTAGAAAATAACAACAAATGAATTGTGTCTCAGACTATGCGCCAAACAGTAGCTTGCGATAAGCTGGCCAAGTTTCCAATATTGAACCCGGTCCAATCCATGCTGCAAAATTCCACTGCCCCTGAGCCCGTCGATTCCTGCGATGGCATTAGCTACCGCGCTGTCAAAATCGGTTTTAGAAGCCGGCTGATCGTCCAGCTCATGCGGATTTTTTTCAAACCTTTACTGGGCCGAATGGCCAAGGCTTCGCCGGAAAAAATCGCCAGAACTCAGGTTCGAATTGCAGCCATGCGCTGGCCCTCCATTGAAGGTAAACCGATTCGCTACGACCTTGTGGCACGCTCTCCCGGTCACTTGATCGGCGAGTTTGCGCCCGGCCAGCGACCAGTCATTCTATGGCTTCACGGTGGTGCCTTTTTTCTGCCTGCAGCTCCCGGCGCCCATCTGGCCATGGTGGCCACCCTGTGTCGTGAATTGGGTTGTGACGCCTTTTTGCCCGACTACCGACTGTCGCCGATAAACCCCTTTCCGGCTGCCTTGAATGACTGTGAGGAAGCCTACAAATTGCTACTCGATCAAGGCTACTCCGGAACTGAGATTATCCTCGGGGGCGATTCTGCAGGCGGCAACTTGTTGTTGGGACTGTTGCAACGTATCCGCAAGCAAAGCTTACCGATGCCTGCGTGTGCAATTCCGGTATCGCCGGTCACTGAGCTTGGCAGGGCGCACAATCCTCCCTCACGCTACGGTGTGCAGAAACGCGACCCACTGCTTCCGCTTGCGGCCTTTCAGAATATTGTCAGTGATTATGTGGATGGTGCAGACAGCGCCGATCCGGAAATATCACCGCTGTATATGGACTGTGAAGGCATGCCACCGATGTTTTTCCTCGCCAGCAGCAACGAAGTGCTGATGGACGACACCCTGATGCTGGCGCGAAGAATGTTGCAGGCGGGCATCCCCACCGATTGCCATATCTGGCCAACCTTGCCACACGCCTTCCCGCTGTTTGAGGTCTACTTTCCGGAGGCGTCACTCGCGCGCGAGGACATTCAGCGCTTTATTCGCAAACATGTCAGTGCGCGCCTATAGCGCTCGGCCTGCGGAAGCCACAGTTTCGTGCCGCGGCCCCTTCTAAGGCATAGCTGCGCTTAGCCCAGCCCCATCATCTGCACGATGCCGTGCGCGTGTCCTGCGGTATAGCCACCATCGACCACCAGCGAATGCCCAGTGACGTAGGATGCATCATCAGAGGCAAGAAAATTGGCTGCACCGGCAATTTCTTCAGCCTTGCCAAAGCGCCCCAATTTCACTTCGGATTGAATACTGGTTTTGATCTCCGCCATAAAATCCTGATTGATAATGCTGTCAAACATAGGCGTTTCGATAAACCCGGGGCAGATGCAGTTACAGCGAACACCCTTGCGGGCGTAATCGATCGCAATATTTTTGCTCAACAGCACCACACCACCTTTGGAAGCATTATAGGCACTGCCGCCCTCTGTACCCACCACGCCTTCAATACTGGCAATCGTGATAATACTGCCGCGCCCTTTCTCTATCATGCCGTCGAGTACCGCCTGAATCGACAGAAATGTTCCGGTCAGGTTGATGTCGATGACCCGCTGCCACTGCGCTTCATCAATCATCGTGGCGGGACCGGCTTCACCGACACCAGCCGCCGTCAGCAGGATATCAACACTGCCAAATATCTCCGCTGCTTCAGCCACCGCCGCCTTCTGCGCCGGGCCGTCAGTGACATCGATAGTGTAAAAACGCGTCTTGGGATTATTCTCGGCAAATGTCTTCCAAGCCTCTGTCTGTTGCAGGTCAAAACCAATCACTGCGGCGCCCTCACGTGCGAATCGCTCGGCGCAGGCCAGACCGATACCCGACGCTGCGCCTGTTACGACTGCAACGCGATCTTTTAAAGCATTACCCATTGTTTTTTATTCTCCAGAATATAAACAGCCATAAAAAAGTCCGAACACCCAAGTGCCGGACTTTCTTTTGATACTAATAATCAAGCAGCGATAGTGTGCTGCGGTTTTTCCTGTGAGCCGCGGATTAATTTACCGGGCAGTGCTCCGGTGGGTTGCCCCGCCTCCATAATCACTTCACCACTCACAATCGTGTAGTCATAGCCTTCGGCGCCCTGAAAAACACGTCGCCCGCCCGCAGGCAGATCAAAAATGATTTCCGGTGGCTGAACCTGCAGACGCTCAAAGTCGATGACATTGATATCCGCCTTCATGCCCACTTCGAGCGTGCCGCGATCATTCAGCCCCATGCAACGCGCAGTGTCCTGAGTATGCATTTTAATGGCTTCTTCAAGTTTGAAGCGCTCGCCGCGCTGGCGATCACGCACCAGATAACTCAGAAGATAGGTGGGTACACTCGCATCAGAGAGCACGCCGCAATGCGCGCCGGTATCGGCTAGGCTGATCACCGTGCTTTCATCCTGTAACATCGCCATCTGACGACGCAGATCACGCGCACCGTAGCCAAACAGTGGACAGTAAATCATCTGCTTGCCGTCTTTTTCCATTAGCGCGTCAAAGGCATATTCGCGCGGTGACACACCGGCCACCTTCGCCTTGGCTTCGATGCTGTCTTCGTAGCTAGGTTCGTAATCGGGAATGTCACCCATCACATAGAGATTGTCATAGCCATTGGTGATAGCCTCGAGAAAGAAATCACCGCCGGTTTCCATCGCAGGTTCATCCAGTATGGCTTGCCTGATGGCCGGGTCACGCAGTTTGGCCAGCCGCTCCTCTCGGGGTAAAGCGGCAATTTCTCCATAATTCGCAGAAAACATAAAGGGATTAACTGTTCCATCCCAGCCCATCAAAATATTAACCGGACGTGCGCCGACATGAGGGATGAGACGTGCGCCATCTTTAGCAGCCTCGCGCACATAGTCGAGCTGTTTGACGACTCGATCCCAATCCTTGTCTTCACGGAAGAACAGCACAAAATTGACCTGACAGTCGTTGTCGATAGAGAGCTTTTTCATCCAGGCCATTTCTTCTTCCCAGTTATGGAAATCTGAAACCAGACCGTAAATGCCTTTACCCAGCTCACCAATGGCCTGACCAATGCCGAGCAATTCCTTGGCATCGGCGTAGGTGCCTGGCATGACCTGACCGTGGCGCGTGGTGTGTAATTCCGTGCGCGATGTCGTAAAGCCGACCGCACCGGCATCGATGCCCTCGCGCACAATTTCAATCATTTTTGCCACATCTTCATCAGTGGCAGGTTCATTGTTCGTACCCCGATCACCCATGACATAGGTGCGCACCGCGCAGTGGGGAACCTGCGCACCGATATCAATAGCCCGAGGCATTTTATCCAGTGCGTTGAGGTATTCCGGAAAGCTCTCCCACTGCCAGTCAATGCCTTCATGCAAGGCCGCGCCGGGAATGTCTTCAACATCCTCCATGACCTCAATCATTTGCTGGCGATCTGCTTCCGTCGGCTTACAGGGTGCAAAACCGACCCCGCAGTTGCCCATAATCAAGGTGGTAATGCCATGATTCGCTGCGGGACTGCAATAAGCATCCCAACTGGCCTGACCGTCCATGTGCGAGTGGGTGTCGACCCAACCCGGCGTGACGAGTTTGCCCTGAGCATCGATTGTCTTTCGGGCCTCGCCCTGAACGTTGCCCGTTGCGACAATCACGCCGTCCTGAATCGCTATATCGCCCTGCCTTGCGGCTTGACCGGTGCCGTCAACGACGGTGCCATTTTTTATGAGTAGATCGTACATGCTGCCTCCCGAATCAGTGCATGCCAGCCGCGCCAGCTTCACCCCGATTTGTCCATTGTTATACCTGTCAGCACACCATAGTAGATTGTCGGGACGCGACCATTAAGCTACGATGCCGCAAAACATTATTGCCTTAGAAGAAATAATTAGACACTGATTGCGAGTAAAGAATGGCCAGATGGGACGGAATTTACGAGTTTGTTCAAGTGGTTGAGCACAGCAGCTTTACCGAAGCTGCCAAGTCGCTGAACATGTCGACATCGCAGGTCAGCAAGTTGATCTCCCGCCTCGAAGACCGTCTTGGCACCCGTCTGCTGCTGCGCACGACCCGCAGCCTTGCGCTGACCGATGAGGGGCAGCAGTTCTACCGCCGCAGCAAGCATGCCATCGATACCTTCGAAAAGGCTGAGGAGGATCTGGCGCTCTCGCGCAATGAGCCCCGCGGCAACCTTAAGGTCAACATATCGGGCGTATTCCAGGAGCGCTTTCTGGTCCCTATTCTGGCCAACTTCAGCAAGCAGTTTCCGCGCCTGCAGGTGCAACTGGATTTCACTGACACCCAACCCGATCTGGTCAAGGAAGGTTATGACCTGTCCATCTGCTACGGCGAACTGAAAAGTTCGACCCTGGTGGCACGCAAGCTTGCGGACAATTTCAATTACCTGGTAGCAAGTCCTGACTACCTTGCCGCGCACGGCCGTCCGGAAACCATTGACCACCTCAGCCAGCACAACTGTCTGGTGGGCATCGATACCCTCTGGTATCTCAGCAACGGCGAGGAAACCGTGCAAATGCAGCCAGAAGGTAACTGGCGCAGCGACAACGGCGCAGCAACACTCAGCGCAGCCCGCTGTGGTCTGGGCATTGCCAATCTACCCTTCTTCTCAGTGCTCGATGATATTGAGCAAAACCAGCTGGAACAGGTACTGCCCGAATGGAGTCAGTACCCGCAACCGGTCTGGATCATGTACCCGCAGCAACGCCACCTGCCGATAAAAGTGCGGCTGTTTATCGACTATCTGGTAGAAGAATTAAACCGCATTGTTTTGTAAATTAGACGACGCCTGCTGCCTGCCTACACAACGAGCTGAGCTGCACCGGTGATGCTGGGCAAATCCAGTGGCGAAACAATGCCGGCTTTGGCTGCGCACACTGCGGGAATCGCGTTTACCAGACGGTTAGCGGCTGTGGCATTCCCCCCCGCTGCAGCACCGCTGTCGAAGTGATCGTCACCGTGGACGGTGACACTCAGATCCGGGTTTCCCTTGATGATAACCCGATGGCAGCCTCCTGCATTGGGTGGGTACGGCCAATCCTGCGCACAACTCGCATCGATGCGAGTAATATGCTCGGCAACAATCAAGGCCTTGCCGTTTTTCATGCCCTGCACCTCAAAGCGAAATGCTCCCTGACTGCCATCGACAAACTCACCCATACCATCGACATTGACGGTCTTATCCAGAGCACGGCGCTCAACCTGAGTTTTGACCTCATCGAGTTCAATACCGAGCCCCTGGCCAACAAGCCGCACCATCGGTTCCCAAATCTTCAGCAGAACGTCGTCGTGCAGCATCAGCGGAAGCTCGTCCATCGGCTGCCCGAATCCAATGATGTAACGCACGACATCCGGCGCATCGTAAAGCGCATAATTAAAGAGCTCCTGACAGCGGATCTGTTCAATGCCGGAAACCATACCGCTGGCAAACAGCGGCAGAATGTCCATCGCCCAACCGGGGTCAATCCCGGACACAAATAGCGAACTGTTGCCTACGGCTGTTGCCTCAGAAATTTTCATCATTTGCTCAGGCGGCACAAGCGCAGGGTGAAGAAAGTCGTAAAACGAAGTACTGACCACGTCACAACCGGCCGACAGGCATTGCAGCAAATCCGCCATCGCCTCATTGGGGCGCACATCAGCTGAAGCAACATAGACAACAACATCGACACCGCCAGCCAAAACGGTATCTACATCCTGGCTGGCCGCCACGCCCACGGGCGCGATGCCAGCCAGCTCACCGGCATCGCGCCCTGCTTTGTCAGCACTGGAGACGATAACGCCAACCAAGTCCAGCTCTGCGTGGCTGAGTACCGCCCGAATGGCCGGGCGCCCAACATTGCCGGTGCCCCATACGACGACTCGCTTTTTCATCACTACTGATTCCCGTTGTCATTGTTATATCCGGGCAACATAGCAATCGCTCCGACTTCGCGCCATGACCTCAATGGGTGATTCCCGGCAAAAATTACTGATAATGTCCGAAAACGGCCAGTTTTGGCGCCAACTCAACCTACAATGCCCCCATGCAAACAAACGGCAGCGCACATACCCTTCTCGACCCGGAACATTGCTATCAGGCACTGAGCAGCCGGGATAGCCGCTTTGATGGTCGCTTCTTCGTGGGCGTTTCAACGACACGGATTTACTGTCGCCCGATATGCCGGGTAAAGCGCCCCGGTGCAGAGCGCTGCAGTTACTACCCCAGCGCCGCCGCTGCAGAACAGGCCGGCTTTCGGCCTTGTCTGCGTTGCCGGCCAGAACTGGCCCCCGGGCTATCACGCGAAGATGCCGTCACCCGCTTGGCCCATCGCGCCGCCTCAAAAATACGCGCCGGAGCCTTGAGTGAGGGTTCACTTGAGTCCCTCGCAGAGTCACTGCAGATCAGCAGCCGGCAACTGCGCCGGGCAGTTGAGCAGGAATTTGGCGTGGGGCCGCTGGCCCTTGCCCAGAGCTACCGCCTGCTGTCCGCTAAACAACTGCTGACCGACACCCCCCTGCCGGTCACTGATGTCGCTTTTGCCAGCGGTTTTTCCAGCGTACGCCGCTTTAATACCGTTTTCCGTGAGCACTACCGACTGACGCCGTCCCAACTGCGCAAGCGACAGGGCAAAACCAACAGCCAACCAACCCTGACCTTACGGATGGGCTATCGCCCGCCCTTGGCATGGTCTGTCCTAATTCACTTTCTCGGCAGCCGCAGTGCCGAGGGCTGCAGTTGGGTCGATGGTGACAAGCTCTATAAAACTCTCAGAATCGGCGAGCTACGGGGCTGGTTTGTGGCCTCCCACAATGCCGCTCAGCATCAGGTATGTGTCGAGATCTCTACCTCGCTCGCACCAGCGTTTGCGCAACTCAGCAATTTGCTGAGGCAGTATTTTGACCTCGACGCCAGCCCGACCGATATTGACCTCCACCTTTCGCAGCACACTCTGCTGGGAAAATGCGTAAGCGCTACGCCAGGGCTTCGTCTGCCCGGCACTGTTGATGTTTTCGAGCTCGCAGCGCGGGCCATTATCGGACAACAGGTTAGCGTGAAGGCGGCAACTACAGTTTTTAACCGCTTCGTCGAACGCTTTGGTGAGTCCCTGGAAACTCCATTTCCGGCGCTGAACCGCCTCAGTCCAGACGCGTCTCGCATCGCCGCCAGCTCAGTTCAGGACCTAATCGCACTCGGCCTCAATGAACGCCGTGCTACAACACTGCAGCGCATCGCTGAAGTCTTTCATAGCGATGAACTGCAACTCGACTATGGTTGCGATAGCGAGCACGCTTGCCGACAACTTCAAAGCCTACCGGGAATAGGGCCCTGGACAGCCCAATATATTGCCCTGCGCGCACTGGGCGACCCCAATGCATTTCCGGCCTCAGATCTTGGCTTGATGAAGGCCTTGAACTGCGACAAACCAGCACGCGTCGAGGAAGAAGCACAAGGCTGGCAACCCTGGCGCGCCTACGCCGCCATTCACCTGTGGCATCATTTGAACTCTGGAGGCTAGAACATGCAGTGGACTGTAGAAATCTCCAGCCCCATTGGGCCTATCACGCTTACGGCGAACGAACACGGGCTCTGCGAAGTCAGGATTCAGCATGAGCACAGCAGCAAAACGCAAGCCACGGCGAAAAAAAGTACTGACCCAACACTTCGCGAAGCTGCCCGGCAATTCCGCGCCTATTTTGCTGGTGAACTGAAACACTTCGATCTACCGCTGGATACTCGACTGGGCACCAACTTCCAACAGCGGGTGTGGGCGGCGCTGCGGACCATTCATTTTGGAGAAACAGCCAGCTATCGCGATATTGCCAGGCAGATTGGCTCACCCAATGCCGTTCGCGCAGTGGGCGCTGCCAATGGCCGCAACCCCCTGGCGATTATTGTCCCCTGCCACCGCATTATTGGCGCCGATGGCAGTCTGACCGGCTATGCAGCCGGGCTGGACAACAAGCGCTGGCTGCTGGCGCACGAGGCGAGACACAGCAAAAACGATTTACTGCTTTCTGCAGCCAACTAAAACTGAGTAAAGCTTGCCTGCAGACCCAGTCCGACAACGATATCGTCGCCAAGGCTGGCATCAAATTCAGATTCAGTGCGATACATCATGTACAGGGGAAAACTGAAGTTGCCACGACGGTAAGTGAGTGTCAGGCGGCTAACGGCATGATCAACCCGCACAGGATCATTACTGTAGGGGTAAAAGTCCGCCCCACCATCGCTGAATTGTTCTTGAAAGTGTGAGTCGCTGAAAACTGCACATCCCTAACAAACTGCATTGGT
>JBFKDP010000122.1:0-10436 GCA_041619575.1 Litorivivens sp. | reverse complement strand
TTTCGCCGACTGTGCTCACAGCATGATCTGCCAGCTTAAAGATGATCGCTGGATTCACAAGGCGCCCATTATTCAATACTGATTAATTACCCGCCGGGTAGGCGTCACACACCAGACGCCGGGGCACGTCTTTGGCAACCGCTCCGGCCTGCTCACGTCTCTGGCAGCCGCCGAGACGGGGCGCCTGGTCCGACGGGCTTTTGAAAACACAGTTCCCCAACCTGTCAATTGAAGAGATCGCGACTAGCGTCACGGATTCACTTTAAAGCCGCACCGATACAGGGGGATGTTCGCCTTGCCTTAAAAAAAACGTCCATTAGCATCAACAGACGACTATTTCCGCGTTCGACAACTCCGCCGCCAGTATATAATTTGCCTTTCATGAACGCAGGCAGAGTCAATGAAGATTGTAATCGTAGGCGGTGGTGCTGGTGGACTCGAACTGGCTACCCGTTTGGGCAACAAGCTGGGCCGTAAAGGCAAGGCTGAGGTGTTGTTAATTGATCGTAATCACACCCACATTTGGAAACCACTTCTTCACGAAGTGGCCTCAGGCTCTCTCGATGCCGACGTGGATGCAGTTACCTACCGGGTTCACGGTCACAAAAACGGTTTCGAATTCGAGCTGGGGGCGTTAACCGGCGTCGATCGCAAGAACAAAACCGTTCAGCTATCTGCGCTGATGGATGAAGACGGTCGCGAGGTGCTTCCACCCCGCGAACGCTGCTACGATACGCTGGTTCTCGCAGTCGGCTCTATCTCCAATGACTTCAAAGTACCCGGTGTGAGCACACACTGCATATTCCTGGACTCTCCTCAGCAGGCTCACCGCTTCCATCGGCGGCTGGTCGACGGATTTATTAGCCTGAACCAGGCAATCAGCACGGGCAAAAACGATCGAAAGCTCCGGGTTGCCATCATAGGCGGCGGAGCCACGGGCGTGGAACTTTCCGCTGAACTTTATAAGGCGCAGGAATGGTTTTCTACTTACGGCCTAACGGCCATGACACCAGAACACCTCGATGTTAGCTTGATTGAGGCTGGGCCACGTCTACTGCCGGCACTGAACGAGCACATCTCTAAAGGCGCAAGAGAAGAACTGGAGAAGCTGGGCGTACGGGTCATGGTAGATACCGCTGTTATATCCGCCAGCTCGGACGGTCTCCAGACAAAAGAGGGAGAAGCGATTCCCGCCGATTTAATGGTCTGGGCCGCGGGTGTAAAAGCGCCAGATTTTCTATGCAATATCGAGGGTTTGGAAACCAATCGCGCCAACCAGCTGATTGTGGAACCGACCTTGCTTGTAAAGGGCGACCCAGCCATCTACGCCCTCGGCGACTGTGCCGGCTTCTCGCTGGACGGGCCCGACGGGAAACCGCGCTGGGTGCCACCTCGGGCGCAATCGGCACACCAAATGGCGAACACCGTAGCTCGCAATATTATTGCGTCATCCCGTAACACCGAGCTGACCGAGTTTCGCTATAGAGACTTGGGTTCGCTGGTATCTCTGAGCGAATACACCGCATTTGGACGGTTGATGGGCGGCTTGGCCCGGGGCGGCATCAACCTCGAAGGCAAAATCGCGCGACTGGCCTATGTCTCACTGTATCGCATGCACCTTGCCGCCATTCACGGCTGGCCTCGGACCTTGCTGCTCGCGTTAACAGAACAAATAAACCATTTTGTGCGGCCCCGTTTCAAACTGCACTAATGCATACGACACCGGGAAAACGGTGAGCGATACCAGCGACTGAATTAACGGACAAAGCGGACCTTGACCATGCCAATTGAAGTTCACCAGCTTCGGGAAGGGGATACGGACCTGATGAACGCGCTCCTGACAACGTTTGGGGAGGTGTTTGGCGAGAGGGAAACATATAGTGAAAAGCGACCCAGCACGGCTTATCTACGAGACTTGCTGGGAGGTAATTCCTTTATTGCACTGGTCGCGCTCGACAACGACAAGGTGGTGGGTGGACTCGCAGCCTACGAGCTAAAAAAGTTCGAGCAGGAGCGCAGTGAAATCTATATTTATGATTTGGCGGTTACAACCCAACACCGGCGACGAAGCATAGCAAGCACCTTGATTGAACAATTAAAAGTTATAGGGAGGGCTCGCGGCGCCTATGTCATTTTCGTTCAGGCTGACAACGGCGTTGAGGACGAACCTGCCGTCGCACTCTACTCCAAATTAGGTATTCGCGAAGATGTCCTGCACTTTGACATTCAGGTTTAGCGCGAAGCCCTGATAGCAGCGAGCTTACAACAGGTCGCAGAAGCTAGAATTGCCGCCAGCCGCGCATTCGGGGCTGCAATGTCTGCGATTCATTCGCTCGGCGTTATCGCTAATAGAGATTACTTCGCTACGCTCGCAATGACAGGGATTCGCTTCGCTCACATTTCACGGGAGGGCAATCAATGCCCTGCCATCAGACATAATTACTGCACGCCGCGCGCACTATTTTTCCAGTACCGCGCCCTCACCTGCTTTTTGTCCGGTTTTCCCACTGGGGTCAGCGGGATACTGTCAACAAAATCGACCGATTTTGGCGCCTGAACGGAACCTTTAGCTTGCTTCACGGCGTCAATCAGCGAGTCTTCCAGCGCCTTGCCGGGCTCAACACCCGGCTTGAGTACTATGACGGCCTTGACGGCTTCTCCCCAACGCTCGTCGGGCACACCGACAACCGCTACCTGTGCGACTGCCTCATGGCCAGAGAGCACGTCTTCGACCTCCCGGGGGAAAACATTGAAGCCACCGCTCACTATCATGTCTTTTTTGCGGTCTACAATGTAAAGAAAACCTTCCTCATCAAAGCGCCCCACATCGCCGGTGTGTAGCCAGCCACCGGCGAAGGCCTCTTCTGTTTGTTGGGGAAGGCCTTTGTAGCCCTTCATGACGAGTGGGCCGCGAACGCATATTTCACCAGGCTCGCCTTCCGGCACAGGCTCATTGTTGTCATCGAGCAGTGCCAGGTGAATCCACGGAGCCGGACGCCCACAGGATGCCAATCGCTCCGGTTTGGACAAATCATGCTCTTTGCGAGCAAGATTGGTCAGCACCATCGGAGCTTCAGATTGACCAAAAAACTGGTAGAAAATTTGGCCCCATTTTTCCAGACCCTGCTTTAGTCTCGCCGGGCTCATAGGCGAGGCACCGTAAAAGATAGTGCTCATACTCGACATGTCGGCTGTATCCGCCCGAGGCGAGTCCAGTAAGACATAGAGCATTACCGGCACCAGCATCGTGGCTGTTATTTTGTATTTTTCCACCCAATCGTAGAACAGGTCCGGCGAGAATCCCGGCAGCACATAAAAAGCGCCACCGCGCTGCAATACCGGCACAAAGAAGGCTGCCGCAGCATGGGACAAAGGCGTGGCCATCAGCATCCTCAATTCATCAGGAAACTCCCATTCTGCAGCCTGAATCATCGAAAGATATGCGCCTCCCCGGTAGGTGGACATAACGCCTTTAGGCTTGCCTGTGGTCCCTCCGGTATAGTTGATCGAGCTGATATCTTCGGGCGTAAATTCGGCTCTGACCAATGGCTTTGGAGTGAATTTCTCAGCCAATGACAGGTAGTTTGTGCCAAATTCAGATTCACCAAAAGCGAGATAATGCTGGATACCCGGAACACGTTCCCTGATTTTCTCTACCACTTCACCAAACAGCGCCGGATCATAAATCAACACATCGGTTTCTGCGTCTTGCAACACATAAACATGATCGTCTACTGAGCCGAGCGGATGCAGTGGCGTTCCCACAAATCCGGATATGGACATTGCCGCTGTATTGGCCAGCACTTCCGGGCGATTTCCAGAGAGCACGGCGGCCCGTGTTCCCTTCCCCAGGCCCAGTGAAGTCAGAGCCTGCATTAACCTGCTGACCATCTCGCGAAGCTCGGTGTAGGTCAGGATATTGTCGTCACCCATAAACAGGCAGGGCCGGTCATTATAGCGATTCAAGCCTTCAATAAGCAGGTCGGGCATGGTAATGCCCTGAGACACCAACGCGTTTATTGATCCTGTCGTCGACATGCAATTACCTCAGTAGATTGAAAGTGTGATTCGCGTTCAGCCTTCGCTGAACCGATACGAGGCGGCTCCGCTTTTGCGGTGCCTTAGCCTCGTAGTCAAGCCATTGTGTACTAAAACGTCTTTCGCATTTCAACGCCGTAGAATCGTGGTTCCCCAAGCGTTTGGGTAAAGGTGCCCAGTGAGTCACCAATTGCTACCGCACCGATCAAAAAGCGTTCATCGGTTATGTTTTTACCAAACAGTGAAACAGACAGGTCGTCTTCGTTGTTCCGCCAGGTAAAGCGAGCATCGAACAGTGTATAGGCATCAGCCATCGCCGTATCGCTATTCTCTTGCCTAGCTGTCCATGCACCATCATCGAAACCAAGATAGTTCTCACCGGTATGACTCACGTCAAGACGAGACACAAACAAACCATTAGCAGTTGATAGCGTATGCTGAATTCCCAGGGCGGCTGTCACCTCGGGTGAGACCGGAAACTGTTCGTCCGTCCGATCGATGATTTTCTTTTCTCCCGTCAATCCAAGTGTAATTAGATCGACGTCATCGAACTCCAGAAATTTGTAGTTGTTATTGCTGTAACTGAAGGTAATTAACCAATCAGCCGACGGCAGCCAGGAAAGTTCCAGTTCGGCCCCGTCAATCTGTGACTTACCCGCGTTATCTGAAGTCACAACCAGGGTGCCGGTTGAATCCAGTCCGGCCGTTATCAACTGCATATCCTCAAAAATCATGGAGTAAGCCGCAATGTTCAGACGGACCGAGTGATTAAAGGCATCAATTTTGAAACCAATTTCTCGGTTTTCCAGCTTTTCAGGTTCTACCAGCACTAGGCCATCTGCACCCTTGGGTTCCTGAAAGCCCGACTTGAAACCATTACTCCATGTCGCATATACCATCGCCGAATCCACAACAGACTCGTCAAGCCACTCATCTTTGAATGAATACGAAATAGAAGCCATTGGCGTAAATTGACTGAAGGTCGCCTTGTCGTATTCTTCCACAGCGGGCCCCAGCGGCGAGTAGATATTGTCGCCGTCGGTATCCTGGAACAGACTGTTTGCAATACTGATCGGATCTTCCAGCCAGGTACCGTTGAAGGCATGCAAAGCCATGTCTGCACCAGTAGGATTAACGATAGGCGTAAATCGCGGGTGAGCTGTCAAGCGCGCAGAAACAGCCGCGTTGTCGGTTACCCGGGTGACTAGTGTCGATTCTCTGGTCTCCTCGGTATACCGCCCCCCCAAGGTAAACTCAAAATTATCTGTCAGGTAATATGTCCCCTGTGCAAACACAGCTGCCGTTGTGCCTTCAATTCGAAAGTTCTGAACCGTGTCCATTGTAGAAAGTGCGCCAACGATTGGAACCGTGCCACCTGGCGGCAAATTGTTAGGATCCGGCTGTTGCCCCGCACCAAGCGCGACCAGTGAGAGTGAATCTATACCCAGAATCGACAAGCCAGAGGCAAAGGTTTCTGTTCGCAATTCGTCTTGCAGGAAAACTCCCGCAGCATATTCAAGCTGGTCATTGAAGAGGCTACCGTTGAGCTGAAACTCCAGGGTCAAGGATTCCTGGTCAGCATCACCCAGGGTAAAACCACGTTGGAAGTTCGCCGGGCCACCCTCGTCGGACTGGGTTTGAGGGCCTTTTTCCAAACCATCGTTAAAGCCAATAATGGTTTTCAAACTATGGGTGTCACTGATGCGCCAATCCAGCGTGGCCGCTAACATCATCGTGTCGAGATAGCGACGCTGGCGCTGGCTCTCACCCATATTGGTGCTCAAGTCCGGCAGGGCATCGCGACTGTTGGCGCGGCAATTGTCAAAAAATGCACTGGGGTTACTCGGGTCGGTATCCCCCGGGAAGAGCAAGCCGAAACCATTACCAAACATCGAATCCCGACTGGTTATCTCACAGTTGCGCGAAGGGTAGCGTTCGCGAATTTTTCCGTAAATCAGCAACGTATCCAGAACAAAGGCGTCATCCGGTATCCAGCGGGTCTGCAGGATGCCAGACAAGCGATCCTTGGAGGCGTTTTCATCACCTGTGGAAATTTCCTTGAGATAGCCGTCGTGCGCCGAATAGTTCAAGGCCATTCTCGAGGAAAAGTTTTCTGTCAACGGCACGTTAATCCCGGCGCGCAGTCCACGCTGGTTGTAGTTACCCAACGAGCCCTCGATATAGCCCTCCTGCACATCGGAAGGTTTTGTCAGTGTGAATACCAGTGCACCGCCGGTATTGTTTTTACCAAAAAGCGTGCCTTGTGGGCCGCGCAAAACCTGTACGCTGTCTACATCGATAGTATCGAATAGCTGCCCTTCAGGTCGGGCAATAAACACGCCGTCCAGGTAAACACTAACAGAAGGGTCTTGCCGTGCCAGGCCAGAACGCTGGCCTATACCACGAATGTAGATTTGGGTGCTGTTACTGTCATTGATTTGCAAGCTGGGAACCGATTTTGCCAGTTCTTTACTATTGACGATGCCGCGCTCGCGCAGGTCGTCACCAGACATTGCCGTCACCGCTACCGGTGTTTCCTGAATGCTTTCTGCACGTTTCCGTGCAGTAACCACAACCTCTTCCAGCACGGCCGAGCGCTCTGCTCCACCACCGGACTGCGCCACCAACGGTAGTGGCGTACATAACAACAATGCCGTAACGACAAAGTTTGAAGGTCTACTTGCTCTCAACATGATGGCTCCAGTTTTCTCTTATTATCAGAATCGCAACCAGAAGATCCGAATTTTCAACACATTCGCCTGCCTGCGCTTGCGACCTAGTCCATCAGGATTTTTCTAATGCTTACAATATCGCTTCGCTCAGGGCGGAAACCGTATCGCAGAATTCAGCTCTACTCTCAGCGGGCACTCCCAAGCTCAGCCACGTCACCCCTATCTCCGCCAGCGCCTCGACTTCCTCTTTGAGCGCGTTCAAACCCAAGTTGTTTACCAAAGACAAGGGCACAAAATGCACATCGAGCTCGTCTTCGCGGCCGTATTCAAGCGCAAGCTCTCTCAGCTCCTGAATACGCGGCGCAAGAGTTTCGACCGAATCAATCACTGCAGTTCTAGCATACTGTGAACGCTCCGATCCGGCGGGCATGGGGCTCCAGCCCTGGCAGAATCGGGCAGCTCGGCGAATGGCTGCGCGTGAATTACCACCTATCCAGATCGGGGGATGGGGTCGCTGTACAGGCATTGGCAACATGACATTGCCTGCTGCGTTGTAACCTCTGCCCTGATAGCAAACAGTCTCGCCCGACCAAGCCGCCTTCATTGCCTGCAGCGCGTCATCACAGGCCTGATTACGCTCAGAAAACTCTATGCCCAACGCTTCAAACTCGCCCTGAAGATAGCCCGCTGCTGTACCCACAATCATTCGACCATCCGAAATCGCATCAAGACTTGCGATGGATTTTGCCAGCAGAAAGGGATTTCGATAGGGAAGCACCAATATGTTGGTGTGCAGCTTGAGTGTGGAAGTCGCAGCAGCAGCCACAGACAGTGCTGTAAAGGGGTCGAGCGCATGATGTCCTCGCGCTACCAGCCACTCCTCTGCGGGAAAGGGGTGCTCTGTCACAAAGGTCGCATCAAAACCCGCCGTCTCAATCGCGCGCGCCATTTCAGTAATAGCCGTGGCGCTGATGAACTCCTGCCCGTGAACTACCCGATCGGTAGGAAGCTGCATTGTATACTTCATCTATGGGTTTCCCTTACACACGAAACGCTGCTCAACTGCGACAACAACATAAACCAATCGGTCGCTTGGTTGCAATACATCAATTTAAACCAGCGCCGAGTTAAAGCAGCAGAAAGGGCCGCCTAGCGACTCAAGCACTCACTAAAACACTATTATTAACAATATTTTAAGAAGAACATCCTTACTACGCTGACCAGCGAAAAAAATAGTTTGGCAGGATAAGCGGTGCTAATGTCAGGGCGGGATAATGCGTCTTGACCTTGACGCCAAGCAATTGATTGGTTAAAAATGATCCGACCGTCCCCCGCCGCAGAGGCCGGGTATAAAATGCGCAGTGCCGAATTCGATATAACAGGTATAACCATGAGCGAAACTTTTGAATGCACACCCGTTGGGCTGGACTTTATCAACACCTCTCGAAACGTCTATCGCGCCGAGCAGATTGTCAAAGCCACACCTGAACAGATCTTTGACGTCTTTGAGGATGAAGTCGCGTGGACCGTCTGGGCACCCCCCATCCTGAAAGTGGAGTGGACCTCTCCCAAACCCTTCGGCGTGGGCACAACGCGCACCGTATCCATGATGGGCGACATCATTGGCTACGAAGAATTTATCGCCTGGGAACGCGGCCAACACATGGCCTTTACGTTTCTGCGATGTAGCAAACCTGACCCTGAACGATTTCTCGAAGACTACCGCGTAACCGATCTGGGCAACGGCACCTGCCGTGTTGTCTGGCATATGGCCATGGAGAACCGTGGAAAACCGCGCTGGTTCGAGCCACTCACCCGCCCTATTATGGCTATGGCCAATCGCTGGATGCTTAAGCGCTTTAAAAAATACACAGAAAAATACGCGCGTGAATCCAACTGAGCGGACAACCGCCGAGTTTACTTCAATGCATAGCGCCTGAATCTGAATTCGGGCATCTATGCTTTTCAGTGTCGAACACTACGGTATCAAATGACGAGTTTTGACTATATTGTTGTTGGCGGGGGCTCTGCTGGCTGCGTGGTCGCCAACCGCCTATCGGAAAACCCAGAGAATAACGTACTACTGCTGGAGGCCGGAAAGAAAGACACCAATCCCCTGGTACATATTCCAGCCGGCTGGGTGAAAATTGCCTATGACCCCAAGGTATCATGGGACTACTATTCACTACCGGAAAAGCACCTGAACAACCGCCGTATTCAAACGCCGAGAGGGCGCCTGCTTGGAGGCTGCAGCTCCACCAACGGAATGGTTTACGTTCGAGGTCAGGCAGAGGACTACAACCATTGGGCCGAACTGGGCAACTCCGAATGGAGCTACCAGAAAGTGCTGCCCTACTTTAAAAAATCCGAACACTGCCAGGCAAGCTCGACCGATGCACGCTACCACGGACAAGACGGCCCGTTGAATGTCGATGAAGTGCGCTTCCGAACGCCAATGTCCGACGTGTATATTCAGGCTATGGAAGAATGCGGCTATCAAGCCAACCCGGACTTCAACGGCCCAAAGCAAGAAGGTGTAGGACGCTTTCATGTCACACAAAAAGGCGGCAAACGGCACAGCAGCGCTGCAGCGTTTCTGACACCTATAAGAAGCCGGCCCAACCTCCACGTTATTACTCAAGCCTATGCGAGCAAGCTACTCTTCTACCGAAACAAAGCCATCGGTGTGGAGTACCTCGACAAGTCAAACAAGCTTCACCAGGTCTGCTCCAAAAAGGAAATAATACTGACGCTGGGTGCCTATCACACCCCTCAACTCTTGGAGCTTTCAGGCATTGGCGATCGGGAACGCCTGAGCGCACTGGGCATCGAACCTAAAGTTGATCTGAAGGGTGTTGGTGAAAACCTTCAAGAACACCTGACCATCAATGTGGTACAAAAGGTCAAAAATATTGACACCATTAATGACGAGATCAAACCGCTCGGATTGATAAAGAACCTATATCGCTATGTGCGGCACAAACAGGGGCTATTGACACTGCCCGCCGCCGAAGTGGGGGCATTCATTCGCTCGCCACAGGCAGCCGACAGGCCGGATATGCAAATACACTTTGCACCGGCCTCTGCCGAGCCAGGCCCCAAAAATATCACGTCAAGCGCATGCGCACTGCGCCCTGAGAGTCGAGGCTCGGTACACATTCAGTCGACAGACCCCAGCCAGAGCCCGGCCATTCAGTTTAATTTTCTGGATTCCGACTACGACAGGCGCATTATGATAGAAGCGGTCAAAGCCCAGCGCAGAATCTACCAGTCGGCGGTATTCTCCAGCGTCGATGACGGGGAGCTGCTTCCAGGAAAGCAGGTGCAGAGCGATGAGGATATTCTGGATTATGTTCGCGAACGCGCACAAACGGTCTACCACCCTTGCGGGACGTGCAGCATGGGTGATCATCCTGAGGCCGTGGTCGACCAGTACCTGCGCGTGAAAGGTGTCGAGGATCTACGAATTGCCGATGCATCGGTATTCCCGACCATCACATCGGGGAACACTAACGCTGCCTGCATTATGGTCGGTGAGCGGTGTGCGGATTTTATACTGAATAGCCGGCAGTGAGAGGCTGCCAAGGTCCACATTTGTCACAGGAGCCAGCCACGTGACCGCACACAAGACCTTCTGCTCAATCTGTTCGGCCTTCTGCGGGTTTGAAGCCGAGGTGACCGACAATACAATCACCGCCTTCAAGCCCGATCGCGAACACCCGATGA
>JBFKDP010000121.1:0-10504 GCA_041619575.1 Litorivivens sp. | reverse complement strand
GGGATGAAGCCGGCCACTGGTACCATCTTTTCAAGTACGAAGATCCATCCTCCCAGCATCAACTCCTGAACAAATACACCCCGGCCGGACTTGAACCGGTGAGGTTCGACAAAAAGCGACCAATGGAGCTTTTTGATACGAGAGGCAATTTGCCGCAACCATCAACCCCAAGACTGTTGGGGTAAAGCCAGCCTTTTATAGGTTCCAGCAATTCTTCTGTCTAGTTCAACCGTCATATAACATTTGTGCCGCCACGCAGACCTCTTTTGTCATTGCCTGAAAGCGGCGGAGTCGCAACACTGCCCAACTCGATTTTAGCGTGAGCAGAATAATGTCAGAAGATAATCTCCTGAGCCTTGGCGCCTATATCAATACTCTGCGCCAGACCCTAGAGCTCAGCGCCAACCTCAATACCGATGCCAACAGCCTGGACGCACTGACAGAACAACTACAATCATTGAATGACCAACTACGGCCAGCCAGTGGAGAGAAGGCCGCGCCGCACTTTATTGCCAATTATGGCGATGATATTTCCGGGATCTTGCCCTACTCGCCCATCAGTGGCCGCCTCAACCCCATCGCCCCTCCCCTTGAGGTCGCGCGGGACCAGCATAAACTCAGTGCTACTGTGACGTTGGGCCGCGTTTACGAAGGCCCGCCGGATTTGGTACACGGCTCCATCGTTGCCGCGATCTATGATCAGATTATGGCTTTTTCTGCCGTTGACCAAAAAGTGGCTGGCTTTACCGCCAATTTGAGCGTGGACTATCTGGCTGGCACACCACTATTCAAACCGCTGACCTTTACCAGCTGGGTGGATAGCGTCAACGGCAAGAAAGTGATTGTGAAGGCAGAATGCCATGGTGATGGTACACTGCTGACCCGCTGTACCGGGCTGTTCATTGCCTTTCAGCCCAAGACATAAAAGTAACAGGAAGCACTATGACAAAACAAAAACAGGCGCTACTGGGAGCCGTAATGGCGGGCGCAACGACCTTGACCCTCGCAGCCGAACTGGAACAGGTTATCGTTTCTGCAAGCCGCATTGAACAGACTCAGCAGCCACTTAGTAGTCTGTCAGTGATTGGCGGGCAGGCTATTGATCGAGTCTCCCATACCCATATCAACGAATTACTGAATCGCGCGCCCGGCGTGTGGATTTCCCGCGGCAATGGCCAGGAACATCTGACCGCCATTCGCTCCGCCGTGCTGACCGGTGGTGGCTCCTGCGGTGCCTTTTACATGGCTGAGGACGGTGTTCCCCTGCGTGCGCCCGGTTTCTGCAACGTTAACCAGCTGTTTGACGCCAACAGCGAGCAAGCCGCCAGAGTGGAAGTTATTCGAGGCCCCGGCACAGCGGTCCATGGTTCCAACGCGCTCAACGGTGTTATTAATGTCATTACCCGTGCACCTGGCGAGGATCCCTCTACCCGCATCACGGCTGAAGGGGGTCCCCACGATTACGGTCGCTTGAAAGTAGAACACAGCCAAGGCAATGCAACACACCGGATCGGTATATATTCCAACGGCGCTCACGATGGCGGCTACAGGGATGACTCTGGCTTCGACCAACAAAAAATGACTCTACGCTATGACTATTCCGGCAGTGTCTGGAGCAGTCAAAACGTACTGACGACGACCAACCTGAATCAGGAAACAGCCGGCTTTGTACTGGGTCAGGACGCCTACAAGAACGATGACCTGAAAAAATCCAACCCCAATCCCGAGGCCTTCCGCGATAGCCGGAGCGCCCGCTTCTACAGCCGGTGGGAACGCGACGGCAGCCAGCACACCCATTTTGTCGTAACACCCTATCTGCGCTATACGGAAATGGATTTTCTGCAACACTTTCTACCGGGCACACCGTTGGAAGAGAATGGCCAGAAAAGTCTTGGCGTACAAACTGCTTTCTTCAGCAATCAGGGTGAGAATACGCGATTGCACTACGGCTTTGATGTGGATATGACTGAAGGCTATCTGTCCCAGTCTCAAGAAACACCGAGCTTTACCCAATTCGGTACCGGATTTCCCGCCGGCAAGCACTACGACTACCAGGTAGATTCAACGACCGCCGCCTGGTTTGTCGGCGGCACCTGGGAACCCAAGGCCGAACGAGAACTGAATGCCGGGCTACGTTACGAAATCCAGCGCTATGACTATGACAACCAGATGGTCGATGGGAGCACAGATGAGAATGGCATCCCTTGTGCCAGCCCCTGCCGCTATAGTCGCCCCGCCGATAACACCGACAGCTTCTACAACTGGTCTGGCTATCTCGGATACCGCGAGTCACTCAGCGATGCTGTTGACGCCATTATTCACGTCTCGCAAGGATTTCGCGCACCACAAACATCCGAGCTCTATCGCTTGCAAGAAGGTCAGCTGAATACGAACCTCGATTCAGAAGAAGTATTCAATGCCGAGCTTGGTCTGCGCGGCAACTGGTCACAGTTCACCGCTTCGATCACAGCCTACCGACTAGAGAAAGACAATATTATTCTGCAAGATAGTAATCGCCAGAACTTTAGCAACGGAGAGACCCTGCGTCGCGGTATTGAGCTCGAGTTCACTTGGCAGATTGTCCAAAAGCTACAGCTGAATATTCAGGGCAGCTACGCTAAAACACAGTACGACAACAATGTACTAGGCTTCGAGGGCAATGAAGTGGATACCGCGCCGAGGCAAGTGGCCAGCGCACAGCTGAAGTGGCAGCCCTTAAGCGCAACCCACACTGAGCTGGAATGGGTGCATGTTGGGGAGCACTTTCTGGATGAAGGCAATACCCGAGAATACGCTGGCCATAACCTCGTCAACCTGCGGGTAAACCAGAAGCTCACTGACTGGCTTGACCTATCGCTTCGAGTGACCAACCTGACCGATGAGGACTATGCAGAGCGCGCTGATTTCGCCTTCGGCAACTACCGCTACTTTATCGGTGAGCCGCGCAGCGCCTATGTAGGGATCACAGCGGAGTTTTGAGACCCACTGCCCCCGGCAATTCCACCGGGGGACTATTTGCGTAAAGGCTGTATTTTATCGCGTTTTACGACAACGGCGGAATGCCCACCGCCGTTTTCACCTTGGCCAGCAAATTAGCCGCGCGCGCGCGAGCCTTTTCCGCCCCCTTACGCAGCTCGGCGTCAACAAAGCCCGGATCTGCCATCAGCTTTTCGTACTCTTCCCGCGCTTGGCCCAACTCGCTATTGATGAGTGCGCCCAGTTCCTTCTTGGCCTGTCCCCAGGCAATACCTTCTTCAAACTGCTTGCGCATCCATGCCGTCTGCTCTTTTGACGCAAAAGCCTGCCAGATCTGAAACACGGTTGAGGTGTCAGGATCTTTGGGTTCGCCAGGCTCCAGCAAGTTGGTTTTGATTTTGTTGATGGCCTTTTGAAGCTTCTTTTCGGTCAAAAACAGCGGAATAGTATTACCGTAACTTTTGCTCATTTTACGGCCGTCAAGACCATTCAGCACCGCCACATCGTCATCGACATCCGCTTCAGGCAAGACAAATGTTTCACCGTAGAGATGGTTGAAACGCTGGCCAATATCTCGTGCCATTTCAATATGCTGAATCTGGTCGCGCCCCACCGGCACGCGATGGGCGTTGAATGCAAGAATATCCGCCGCCATCAAAACCGGATAACTGAACAGCCCCATAGTAACCCCGAAATCCGGATCATTGCCCTCCTCCTCGTTGGCCTGCACCGAAGCCTTGTAGGCGTGTGCACGATTCATCAGGCCCTTGGCAGTGACACAGGTGAGTATCCAGGTCAGCTCGGTAATTTCCGGTACATCGGACTGGCGATAGAAGGTACTGTTGTCCGTATCCAGCCCAAACGCCAACCATGTCGCGGCAATCTCGCGGGCAGACTGACGAACCTGTTCAGGGTCGTGGCATTTGATCAGCGCGTGGTAATCCGCCATGAAAAAGTAGGAATCAAGCTCAGCTGATTGACTCGCCGCAATTGCCGGGCGAATAGCGCCTACATAATTCCCCAAATGCGGGGTTCCGGTTGTAGTGATTCCGGTAAGTACACGAGGTTTTTCTGACACGGTGCCGCTCCGAGCGTAAATTCAAGGCGCCTATGATACTGGCTCCCACCCAAAAATGTTACCGAGCCAGGCCTTCAATACGCTGCCGATACATTGCCCGTAGGTGCGGCCATTCAAGACTGGCCAAGTTCGGCAGTGGCGGCATGGAAGCCGGTTCTTTCACCCAGTACTGCAGGCGCTGCACCAAGGACATTGCCTCCTTGTCGAGGGTATCGGGGTGCGATGCATACAAATAATCCTCAGTAAAAAATTCCGGATAACACAGACGCCGGGGCAGCAGTGGCCGGCAACCGGCCTGCACGGCCTCCATTATCGATAACCCTTGAAAATCGTGCTGGGCCGTCGACAAAACAATATCCTGCTTGCTCAAGAGATTAAGGTAGTCGCTTCTATCACTGACGTAGTCATTAAATTCCAGCTCTACCGACTCTCCCCCATGCCTCAGGCGCTCCAACAATGCTTGCATGACCGGCGGGACCCGGCGGAACCGTTGCCCGAGAAGTGTCAGCTTTAACGCCACGCCATGCTCACACAAGGCAGTGACAGCCGCACTGAGCTGCTCCAGTCCTTTGTCATACTCCCAACGATGGTTCCACACCAACCTGAGCGTTGACGACGAAGCTGTGTTGGCTGGCGTCACGGGCTCAAGTGGCACGGGCAGCCGATAGGACTTATCTGCGAGTAAATCCAGCCATTCAGCGTCTGGCACATGATCTGGCAAGGCAGCAACCAGACTCTTCACACCGGCAATAAAACTTTCGCGATTATGGCCGGAATTAAACCATAGCTCGTCCGCAGCCAGCGCGGCATAGAGGTTTACCATCTGCGGTTCTAGCCGGGTGTGTTTGCGCTGATCTTCGGACTGAGGATAGGCAAATTGATTCTCGTGGAAATACACAGCGGTGGGCGTCGCTGCAAGACCGGGCACAAGACCTCGCAATGTCGCTACATCCACAGTTGACGTCGCGATCACGAGGTCGTGAGGAGCGTTTAACACCCCTGCCTGCTCTGCCAGCCAGGAAAGCGGGTTACCGCGTATACGCCAGTTAAAATGGCGCGGCGGCAATGTCAGCACCGTCCACTCATATTCTGGCAGTTCTCTAACCAGACCGCTTAGCCAGAAACTGTGACTGGCTGCGTGATAGGCTGAAAGCAGCAGTATTCTCTTGCGCAAAGCTTGACCCCCATCGGTCGCTATTCTAGTCTCGCCTTCACTATTCTATGCAGAGACTTACATCGATATGAGTAATTTCGAATTTATCAGCATGCAGGAATCCGACGGTGTTGCCACTATAGCGCTCAATCGCCCGGATGCCGCCAACGCTCTGACCGTGGCAATGGCTCGCGAACTGATGTTGGCCGCCAATGCCTGCGATGAATCAAAAACCATTCGCGCAGTCATATTGACCGGTGCCGGAAAATTCTTTTGCGCTGGTGGCGATGTTCAATCATTTGCTGATGCCGGTGACAAAGTCGGTGAAGTCGCCAAAGAAATCACTGCCTACCTGCACGCGGCAATCTCCCGCTTTACCCGCATGAACCCGCCGTTGATCGTGGCTGTCAATGGTGCCGCAGCGGGTGCCGGCTTCAGTATGGCCATAGCCGGTGACCTCGTTCTGGCTGCCGAATCAGCCAAGTTTACCGTGGCCTACACCGGAATTGGCGCCAGCCCTGACGGCAGCTCTTCCTATTTTCTACCACGGGTTGTCGGCCTGCGCCGCGCCCAGGAATTGATGCTGACCAATCGACGTCTAACCGCGGCCGAGGCTCTGGATTGGGGACTAGTAACCAGCGTCGCTGCCGATACCGAGCTGCTCGACAAAGCCAAGCAACTTGCCGCACAGCTCGCCGCGGGACCGCGTCAATCCCACGGTTTGATCAAGCAACTGCTGACCTCCACCTTTAATGAAAGCCTGGAAACACAAATGGAGCTGGAATCACGCGGGATCGCCGCATCCTTGAGCAACAGCGATGGTCAGGAAGGCATTGCCGCATTTCTGGGCAAGCGCAAGCCCAACTTTACCCTCTAAGCCCCCAAGCTGGCATACAGCGCGCCGCTGGCGCGCTTTCTTCCCCTAGCCCGCTCAACAAGTCGTTCAAACAGTTGGCAAAGTCTTCTGCTGGTAAAAGTACTCGGCCACGCTGGCCAGACCCTGGGCGTCGTCACTGCCCGCCAATTCGCGAATGGAGTGCATCCCAAAGGTGGGAACCCCGATGTCAATGGTGGGCACACCGAGCTCGGCGGATGTGATCGGGCCGATTGTGCTGCCACAACCCATATCGCTGCGAATCACAAACTGCTGTACCGGCACCTCACAGGCTTTGCACATTTGCGCAAACATCGTATTGGTCTCACTGCTGCTGGCATAGCGTTGATTGGCATTGATCTTGATGACTGGCCCTGCATTCAGTTTCGGCCCGTGGTTCTCGTCATGCTTATCCGGATAGTTTGGGTGAACGCCGTGAGCATTATCCGCTGAAACCATCAGCGAGCGGCTGATCGCCCTGAGAAAGCTTTCGTTATCGACACTTATCCGCTGCAACACAGATTTAAGCATGGGCCCCTGCGCACCAATGGCCGAGGTACTACCCACTTCCTCGTGATCATTGCAGACTAGCACGCAGTGCGATTGGCCGTCAGCCTGCAAAATTGCCTGCAAACCAACATAACAGGACAGCAGATTATCCAGCCGGGCACTCGCTATAAATTCATCTCGCCAACCCACGAGAGATGGCGCCTGGGTATCGTAAAGACTGAGGTCAAATTCAAGAATTTCACTGGCATCGCCAATACCGGAATCCACTAAATGACTCAGCAAGAGGGAAGACAAATCATCGTTGTCATGAGCAATACTGACCAGAGCCGGCATATCCGTTTGCGGGTTCACCGTTCGAGAACTGTTTGCCTCGCGATCCAGGTGAATGGCAAGGCTGGGCACGATAGCCACCGGCCGCTTTAGGTCAACGAGGCAGCGCTGGGCCTGCCCCGCTTTGTCGCGATAGTGAATACGCCCCGCCAGAGACAGATCCCGGTCAAACCAGGGGTTTAGCAGGGCACCCCCGTAAACTTGCACACCCCATTGGCGATAACCCTGGGAGGTAATATCCGCCTGCGGCTTTAATTTCAGGCAGGGGCTGTCCGTGTGAGCACCCCACATACGCCAACCAGACTCGACCAGCGGGTCGCGGCCATGCACAAACGCGACGATGCTGGACTGGTTGCGCTGAATAAAATACTTACCACCGGCGTCCAGAGACCAGGCATCCCCTTCACTTAAGGCCTTAAAGCCTGCGGCGCGCAAGTGTTCGCTCATAGTCGCCACAGCATGAAAAGGCGTCGGGCTCGCCTGCAAAAATGTCAGCAGGCCTTGATTAAATTCGTCTTTTGATTGCATGAATACACTACCTGTATTGCACATTAGCTTTCGAGAGCAGACCGTTCGAGGCGCGCCAGCAAACTGGATGTATCCCAGCGCGAGCCACCCATCGATTCTACCTCTGCATAAAATTGATCAACCAATGCCGCGACCGGCAAATGACTGCCATTTTTGCGGCCTTCCGCCAAGGCATAGGCGAGATCCTTGCGCATCCATTCGACAGCAAAACCGAAATCATACTCACCCTGGATCATTGTCTGATAGCGATTTTCCATCTGCCAGGATTGCGCGGCGCCTTGGGAAATGACTTCTACGACTTCAGCGGCATCCAGGCCAGACCGCTTGGCAAACTGCAAGCCTTCCGCCAATCCTTGCACCAAACCCGCTATACAAATCTGATTGACCATTTTGCAGAGCTGGCCCGCACCTACCTCCCCCAGCCGCCGGGCTTGCCGTGAGTAGTGCTTCAGGACGGGCATCAGTGCTTCACAATCAGCCTCGCTACCACCCATCATGATCGTCAACGCCCCGTCCTCGGCACCTTTCTGGCCGCCGGACACCGGCGCATCGACAAAGCGACATCCCACTTGCAGGGCAGCTTTATGCATTCGCCGAGCTAAGTCGGCGGATGTTGTCGTGTGATCGCAGACGATAGCACCCGACTTGGCGTGTTTAAATACCCCGTCATCACCGGTAAGCACTGCCTCGACATCTTCATCCGCACCCAGACAACAAAAAATAATGTCCGCATCCTTTACTGCTGCTGGCACGCTCGATAACGCCGTCCCTTGGTATTTGGCTTCCCACTGGGCTGCCTTGGCCTCAGAGCGATTGTAAACTCGTGTTGGCATCATGCCGGAGAGGTGGCCGGCCATCGGAAAGCCCATAACACCTAGGCCAATAAAACAGACCTGAGTAGTAGCTGCGGACACGACTAAATTCTCCTATACCTGCTGTGCGGCGACCGCAAAAATAACGGTAGCCAAAACGACGCGATAGATTGCAAATGGTAACAGTCCAATCTTTTCTACCCAGCGCATAAACCAGCCAATACACAAAAAAGCCGTCAAACCCGAAAATCCAGCTGCCAGCGCCAGTGACAACCAGTCAACCACCGATTCAGCACTGATCAAATCCAGCGTTTTCAGCAAGGCGGCTCCGGCAATTACAGGAATTGAGAGCAGAAAGGAAAAGCGAGACGCTTCCACCAAGCTTAAACCGAGAAACGCAGCTGCTGTTATCGTGATACCAGAGCGCGAGGTCCCGGGTACTAGCGCCAAGGCCTGAGCAAAACCAATGACGAGCACCATTGCCAACGTTAAATCACGGCACTGTCTGGCACTAACAGAAAAGCGCTGAGCAAACCCGAGTAGAATGCCAAACACCAGCGTTGTGCTACCTAGCACCCAGGCACTGCGTAAGTTCGCCTCAATAAAATCATTTAAAACAAAGCCTGCAACAACAGCCGGGAGCGTTGCGATAATCACCCACCAGGCAAGCCGGCCATCATCGCTTTGGCGACCTTTGAGGCTTGCTATCCAGGCGACCAGCATCGTCTGAACATCGCGACGAAAGTACAATAGCACCGCCAACAGCGAGCCAAAGTGTACGGCAACGTCAAAGGCGAGCCCCTGATCCTGCCAACCAAGTAAGGTTGCGGGCAATATCAAATGGCCGGAGCTGGAAACAGGCAAGAATTCCGTCACACCCTGGATCACCGCCAAAATCAAAACCTGCAAAAATTCCACGCTCACGCACCCCGATATTTGTTTTTAGATTTCAAACACGCTATTTCGCTGACAATAGGATTTTGTGCGCTCAAGGGCTAGCGCCACGCGACATCATCACGCAAATAAACTGGCACAGCCTTTTCCGCTGACACCGTCAGTCCTTGCTCCCAGGCAACTTCCCCCAAGCGGACTACGGCCGAGGCATGCGGCAACAGGTCCGCGTCGTCGACATTGCCAGCAAAGCCCATTTCCTTCGCATATCGCCACCCTGAACCCACTCGACAGGCAGGTTCACTCCCCCAGCCACTGTCTTGTGGAGCACACAGAAACTCCTGACCTCGAAGTACTGGAACGTTGCGTTCAAAGGTATACCTGGCGCAATACAGTTCGTTCATCCGAGCATCGACACTGCACAGAATATCACTGCCATCACGACACAGCCCCATGTCGATAGCCGTCTGCGCCAGAGCTTGGAGGCTTGAGACCGGCACACAGGGAATTTGAGCAGCGTAGGCCAAGCCCTGAACAACAGAGGCACAAACCCGCAAGCCGGTGAAGGAACCAGGTCCTCGGCCAAAGGCGATCGCGTCCAAATCATGTAATTGAATTCCCACTTCGGCGAGGATCGCATCAACCATGGGAAGTACATGCAGGGTATGTGAACGCGGCAGCATTTCGTGTCGTTCGACAATCACTCCCGCACGTAGCAGTGCCAACGAACAGGCGTCTGCAGAGGTTTCCAGTGCCAACACCGTGGCCATTTGCCAATTCCCAACCTAAAATGCAGCTGGATAATACCATAAGCCGGACTGTGAATTTCAGCCCGTGTGTACATAAGATCGCGTTGGACAAGGCAAACTCATGGGTGCCATCGACACAGGCAGTATCTCAGCAATCGTATTAGCTGGCGGTGAAGCACAGCGAATGGGTGGCAAAGACAAAGGGCTGGTTGATTTCTACGGACGTCCACTCATCAGCCATGTCATCGAGCGGATCGCGCCCCAAGTGAGCCAGGTGTATATCAGCGCCAACCGCAACCTCGAGCGCTACCGGGAATTTTCGACGACGGTGCAGCAAGACCTGCGTCGGGGTTTTCAGGGGCCGCTCGCAGGAATTGAGGCCTGCGCTGCCCTGTGCAAAACACCCTACACTCTGATTGTCAGCTGCGATAGCCCCTCACTTCCCCTGAGTCTTGCCAGCCGACTGCTTAGCACACTGAACGAGCAGTCCTGCGTCGCAAGCTTTGCGGATGACGGTAAAAGGCAGCACTATCTCTGTCTATTGATTAAAACATCCGCACTGGGCACTATCGGCCCGTACCTCGACCAAAATAAACGTAGTGT
>JBFKDP010000120.1:0-10600 GCA_041619575.1 Litorivivens sp. | reverse complement strand
GGTCACGGATTTCTCCGATCGCCGGTTAGCAAGCGGGTCAAGCAGTTGGATGGCCTCGCACGCGTATGTCCCCGACCTGGTTCGCGCTGCAATTTCCTGGGGTGCTTTGGTTTCGAGTTTTCGCACGATCAGATCAGATGATGAGGCGTTGTTCCGTGACGATGGATTCCGTGTTCGAGGTTGGAGACCGGGCGAATTACGAGGTGACGTAAACAGCAATATGCAGATTGTTTTTGGCGCGCAGTTGCGGAGGTTGACTGATTTGACATGGCTGCCCGCGCCACACCGGCAATTTGTCTTCGATGACGTTGCCGCAGGTTCCAGTACGTTCGACGAATTGGCGATGATTCTTCGACATGCTTACGAAGATGGCAGTGACCTGCGCATGTTCATTTCTCCAGTTCACGCTCAGGTGCTCGAAACCTTTCGAGAGGCGGGGCTTATGGAGCAGTATTATGAATGGCAACGTCGTTTGGTCGACGTGAGCGAACGTGAGGCGCGTATTCAGGGAAAGCCAGCGTTTTCGATTTGGGATTTCAGCGGCTACAATCAAATCACAACGGAGCGAGTGCCTGGGGCCGGTGATCGCCCGGTCGAGATGAATGGGTACCTAGATCCGTCCCATTTCAGTCGTGCAACGGGAAGTTTGATTCTTGATGCTGTGCTCGGCTGCCGCAATTCAGCATTGGCGGAAGAGGAGGGTGTCGCTGTGCTCTTGAATTCAACTTCCATTGAGGGGCACATTGCCAATACCAGGCGCGCCGGTACGGCATATCGGTTACAGAATTCATCCGTAAAAAGATAGGCCATGAGAGATACGAAATTGATTCCTCCGCATCTTCGATTAACCCAAGAAACAGAAAAAGGATGACATCTTTGGCTTCCCTGAAGAAACGGTGGATCTTGTGGTCAGCGCGAATGCAGGTTCAATAGATGCCTGATTCGACTGGTCACTTAACCTGCCCAATTTGCGCAGGCGACGCTAATGTGCTGAAAATCTTGTCTGCTGACTTTTTACGAAGTTCCGCTGAAGCTTTTCTAGGTGAAAAAAGTGAGGCCGCGGTGACCTGGGAAGAATATCGGCTTTGCGAATGTACAAATTGTACTTTGCAGTTTTCTGATCCGATGCTCCCCGGTGGCGACGCCTTGTATCAGTGGCTTGATCGTGATGGTCGCTACTATCTTGAAGAGCGATGGGAATGGGATCGGGTAGAGCGGATTGTTGCGGAGCAGGCGAGCGTTCGGCCGGTTAAAGTTCTCGAGTTCGGAGCCGGTGATGGCCGATTCCTCAAACGATTGAGTGCGATTCCCAATGTGCAGGCTGTGGCGATTGAGCGATCGGCTGAAGCGGCCGCCCGCTTGGAGGGGGAGGGGATTGAAGCATACGAGGTGGCAAAAGCGGAGGCCTTGATCGGTCAAAGAACTTTCGATTTCGTCTTGTCATTTCACTGCTTGGAACATGTCGGTGATCCCTTAGGGTTTCTGCGTAAGCAGCGCCAGTTTGCCTCGACAGCAGGAAAGATTATTTTTAGCGTGCCGTTCTCTCCGATGCATTTTGAAACACACATGTTTGATCCTCTAAACCATCCGCCTCATCACATGACGCGATGGAACGTGCGTTCCTTGAGGCAAGTCGGGGAGGAGATGGCTGAGGACGTCCGTCTAGAGTCGCCTCATGCTTACGGGCTTTTTCGCAGGGTCAGGCACGCGCTGTATTGCGCTAAGTTTGGCGCGCATTGGGACCGCGGGAGTCGACTAAGGCGATGTTTGGCTTTAATTGGCCCTGTAGCGCTTTGGAGAGAGTTTCGGGTTCAGCGCAACCGCGCGAGGATCAATGGCCGCGCGGCAGGTGACGTGGTTTTGGTAAAAATGACTGTGCCGAACGATTCGATGCACGCTTGACGGAAAGCTCTGCAAGAGTATCTAGCACACTGGTTGTGCGCGCCTTAGGAGTCAAAAGATCGTTTCATGTGGGCTTTCCAGGCCTGGATTCTGTACCGCAGAGCTGGAGGGAAAAACATGCGAATGATGAGGTTACGAAGAGATTTTTCCTCGAGCGGTAGTCTGCCCCATGCTGTTTTGTTTGCTGCCCGAAGATAGGCAGATTGGTAGGGATGGCGGCAAATGTATTTCCAGGGTTTGTTGGGGCCGACGAAATGAATAATGCCAGGATTGGCAGAGGCTTCACGGTAAATGCTTGCCGCAACCGGAACAGAGTCGCTGTTCAGGTCCAAGAACGTGGATTGCCAATTCCAGCGAGGATGCAATTTCAGCCACTTCGATTGAAAAATGGCCGAAATTGCATCCTGTTCGGGCCAGGAATTGTCAGGATTTGCGGCTGCATATTCTTTGATTCTAGTCGCAAAACCCAGGCTGCGCATCTGCGCTAAATCCATTAAGAGGCACCCGCTGTTCAAGTAATCGTCGAGGTTCTGCAGGCCTAGACGATGCAGCGGATGGTGGGTTCTAAGCTGGAAAGGGTAAAGCGGATTGACCACAGCAGCGAACGCGTAACCTGCCAGATTGGTTTGCCAAAGCGGGCTAAGATTCGATACAACGATCATATCGGAGTCTAAGTATAACAATCTGTCCAAGTTGGGCAGCAAGTCAGGCAAAAAGACCCGGTGCCAGCAGGACAGGTGGAACATGTGGCTCGGGAGTCCCGCCATCATATGCTCAGGGACATCTACCGCGACGAGGGTGGCGTTAGGTGGCAACGACTCACGAATCTTGGCGATGTTCTTCAGTGAAAGGTTTGCATCGTGCAGCAAGTGGACGGTAGCCGGTAAATCCCTTGGCAGGTTTTCGAATGCGGAAACCAACATGGCAGCAGTGTGTCGCGCATAGTTGTCATCGCATCCACAGGCGAGATGAATCATGAGTCCAGCATCCGATAAAAAGCTTGGCAGCCATACCAATTTTTGGCACGGCAGTTGATGAGAAGACCTGTCTATTCCCTTAGTGCTCTTGCTCGAGCATCCACGCGTATTTTGTAGTGGAGAGCAAATCAACAATATCAGAGTAATTTTCGATCAGATCTCTCATTGGCGCCGGGTTTTGTCGTCTTAAGCGGATCTGAACAGGTCCGTCTGGCGCGTCTACAAATTGGCAAACCTTTCGGTAGGCTCGGGTTGGATCTTTTTCAATATCGCGTTCATACTCTAATTCGAGAACTTGATCGTTGCTCAATAGTCGGCGAAGTTCGGCGTAGCCATCATCCAGCGAACTGAAAAATTCGAAAAGAGACATCTTTTTCCCGTAAGAGATGAATGCGTCCGGGTCTACGTACACTTTCTGACTGTTTGAAGGTGCCTCTGTCGTGGTCCACTGTCCGGTCTTGTATCCGATCAAGGTTGAAACGGCCTGACGTAACTGATTCCGACGTTTTAAAAGGATGAAATGACGGAAGCCCAGTTCGCGCAGCATGTGCAGATAAGGCCCTGGCTTCATGCTGGCTAGTTCGGGTCGGAGATGTTGCTCCGGGAGGTATTTGGTTTCGAAGCCGTAGTAGATACATCGCTTCAGATACATACTGTCGGCAACTCTTGTCCTGGCCCGTTGGGAGTCAGGCAGTCCATAATATTCCGGACTCATGCTTTCAAATATTTCGCCACCCCAGTGAAAATCTGGGTGTTGTCTCAACAAATGAGAAGTGGCGGTGCTGCCGCATCGACCAGCGTGAAACATGGCGATGTTAACTTTACGTAAATCAGCATAAAGTGACTTCTGGTACAAACGTCTGAGTTTGCGGGCAATTATCGCTAATTGGGGAGCTTTTTTGAGCCACGCCCTTTGGCTGGTTGCCGTCATGTTTTGGCGCGCCATATCTGAAAATTGCTGCGGCAATAGGGGGAAAGTTTCGGGTGAGGGGAAGATGAAGTATTTTTGATCAATGCGAGCCTCTAACAATTTTTTGTATCCGTTGGTAGTGCGCGCCGAAGATTGCGCTGAGCGCGATCCTGGACCAAACCTTGACGCTAAAGGGCTTCAGTTGAAGTGCTTGTTTTAGGGCTAATCGGCCTTGTTTGATATTGCCGGCAGAGAAGTGCCTGCTTGCCAGCGTGAGAAACGCCATGACTCCGGAATCTGGCGTCAACAACCACGTTTCGCGGTGTTTTTCGAAAAGCCTATCCAAGCTTCTTGAGCGCTTATCAAGATTGGCATCCAAACTATCCGGCAAATTGTACTTGGTTGTTAAAGGAGGGGCGATCATGGCGATTGTGCCGATGCGGTTGATCCGTGCCAACAAGTCAAGGTCTTCGCAATTGTCCATGGATTCGTCAAAAAGCCCGCATTTTATGAGCTGCGTACGACTGGCAAGCCAAGTCGAGGGGCTGAAGGGATAGGTCTGGAAATCAGCGAAAGTCCATTGGCCCTGCGGGCGATGTGCGGATTTTCCGCAGTAAGAGAATGTTCCAGATTGACGGCCGATCGTGATTCCGGTGCATAGCAGCGCCAGATCAGGAAAGCTATGAAAAGCTGAAAGCTGTACTTCGAGTTTGTTGATCGCCCAAACATCGTCGCTGTCCAGGAATGCCACGAGCTCCCCGCTGGCTGCACGTATGCCTTGGTTTCTGGCGTGAGCGGCACCGCAGTTTTGTGTCAAGCGGATAAAGACGACGTCCGGAAACAAAGCGACGACATCCTCGGTGGCGTCCGTAGAGCCATCGTCTATTACGATCACCTCTTCGGGCATCACCGTTTGCGCATACACACTATGTAGCGCGCGGGCCAGCGTACTGGCTCTATTGTATGTGGGTATGACAGTGGATACGGTGGTCATGACGTGGCTAATGGATCTCTTATTGAGATAGGCCGCTGATGAGGGGTTCTCGCTTCTGCGATCGGCAAAAGTTGGTAGTTTAGCAGGCCGTAAGGCGATTCCTTTGAGCGTATCGCTTGAGCGCGCACTGATTTATACGCCAATTGGGCATGTTGAAGCCAGGATTTTGCCGCTGGAGACCTAGGTGTTGCAGTGTTGTGATGACGGTAATCTCTGGCCCGATTTTATGTCATGATCTTCAACTTTCACTCAGGGACTGCCTGTGAGTTGGATTGACAACATCAAGACATTTCGCGCCAGTTGCGCTGATCGACTTCTGCCGCCGCCAATGGTCTTTCATCACGTTCCCAAATGCGGGGGGACTTCTGTTGGAAGGGCGTTGCGCATGCGTTACCTGTGGACACAAACGAGCATTCTGAATCATCCCTCATTGCAAGTTTCGGATCTGGTTTACGCCAATCTGGGGCCAGTTGAGAAAGGCCAGCGTTTCTTGAAATTCCGCGAGGAAATGCTGCTCTACTACATGTTTTGCGGTGTTCGCTGCATCGCCGCTCACGTTGCTTTCAGCAATCTGGCTTTCGCACGCTTTCAGAACCAATACCGGTTTGTAACGATGATGCGGGAGCCGAGGGAACGGTTTCTGTCTCATTATTATTACGCCCACGCCACTATGCCTTTGGATAGCTTCTTGGAATCAACAGTGGCGCAGCGTTTCGGCAAGAGATACCTGGAATATTATTCGGGCGTGCCGTGCGGCGCTGACGACAATGTTGAGTCTCAAATTGAAAGCGCACTTCAGAATCTTGATCGTTTCACAGTGGTTGGGTTTCTGGATCGAACCGACGAGTTCGCAGAGAAAATTCGCACCGAGTTCGGATTTCGACCATCGATCGGCCATGAGAATCAAAGGTCCAGTCCAGAAAAAGCGCGTTTAGATGACCGGCCGACAGCAGAGCAGTTGCGGGAGATTGAACGCCTGTGCGCGGTCGATATTGAAATCTATGAGGCCGCAAGAAAGCGCTATTGCTGATGTCAGAGTGTGGCGATCAATGATCGAATGTGACCACGCGATAATTTGGAGATCAGGACGAGCAGCCGAATCGAAAGCCGGCGGGTGATGTAATCTCTTAGTTCTTTTTTGCCCGGCTCTGGATGCCCCCACCCCGCCTCGTTTCGGTGGTTCAGATAATGGCTGCGAAAACGGTGAGGGCTGCTGAAAGACCAAGGTTTGAGTCTTTTTCCGCCGGTGAAATGAACAATCCGGGGCGCTTTTAAGGCGGCCAGATACTCTTCGCGACCATGGATTCGGACGCATTCCGGTCGCAAATAATACGTCGTTGCAATGACGTTCCAACGAAGCGGCAGCTGCTTATACCGGTCTGAGTAGACTGCATTCATCACATCCTGATCAGCATGTTGAATGATGGCTTGATTCTGCGTGGCGGCCTGTCTAAATACTGTGGTGGCATTTTCTGATCTGAGCATCTTGAGATCCATGATCAAGACGCCGGTATTGAAGTAATTCTTTCGACTCTTCACTCCAAGCTTTGCTGGTAGAGTCCAGTTTTCAAACGGGAGCACATTGCTGCTGGCGGCAAGCGGCATGCCGTCAAGCTTGGTTTTCCACAGCTCATTGATTGAGTGAAGCACCAGAACGTCAGCATCCAACCACAAGATTCTATCCAGATCGGCATACAGATCCGGGAGAATCAGTCGGTACCAAGCCTCTTCAGGATAGTTATCCGTCGTCCGGAAGTGTGAGGTTTCCTCGGCGCGCACGGATTGTGGTGCCCAGTTTGCGCCGAAACGAGCACATAAATCTCCGAGGCGATCGAGGATTTCAGGTTCGAGATTCTCCCGATGCGGGAAACGAATCTCAAATTGTGAGTTCGGGTTGCTGCTGAATAAAGAATGCAGCATGGCTGCGGCGTGGGGGGCATACGTCGCGTTCGCTGAGGTCGCGATGATGATGGGCTCAGAACTCATGGTGGCACATTCCCAAAGAGGCAAAATGAGGCTTGGGTTGGCTGGGGGAGAGGTGGGCATTCGCCGCTCGCCAGCAGAAAACAAATTTGTTAGCCACGTATTTCTTCGATGGTGGTTGTGGTTGAAATGGAGGGCGTTCGTGCCAGGTAGCGGACCTCTACGACATCTCGAAGATCGTCAAATGCTCCCAGCCAGTCGTCGCCCATCACGAGGATATTAGCCCTTTGATCAAGGACATAGCTGCGTTTTGCATCCAGTGATTCCTCAGGAAATACGGAATCTACGGCTCGGAGGCCCAATAGGATCTCCTTGCGTTGATCGAAATTGTAGATAGGCCAACGGGATTTCTTTGAAAAGTTCAGTTCATCTGTGGAGAGACCGACCGCGAGATAGGAGCCCATTGCCTTTGCGCGTTGGAGCAGCCGTAAATGGCCTACGTGAAAGATATCAAATGTGCCGAAAGTGATGATCCGCATGTGTCTATGGTTCTTGAGGGCCGGCTGGAGAAAATCAATCTCTGTACCTCTGACCGAGGTAGAGATCCATCATCGGCAAATATAGCGTCGAGCAAAATCTATGTTTTAAGAGCAATCCGGCCGGTGTCATCGATGCGATTGAGTAGAATCCGGATATTGTGCTCTGAAAAATACTCGTCGACCGCTTTACGAGCGCCCTGCCAATGCCCGTAATCATCAATTATCAGTACGCCATGATCGGAGAGCAAGGGAAATAGATGTTCTAATTCGTGCTTAGTGGATGCATACCAATCGGTATCGAGCCTCAGAATTGCGATCTTCTCCGGGGCATGGCGGGGAATGGTGTCTTCAACTTTTCCTTCAATGAAGTGAATACGTTCCATTGTGTATCCAGTGTGAGCAAGATTCGCTCTGACCTCATCGAGGGCGGACAAGCACCAGTTGGAACTGTCAGGCGCCACCCGGCGCTTGGAGAAGATATTCATCGCCGATGCACCATCTACTGCGATATCGACTTCGCTCGGTTGAGGCATGCCAGCGAATGTATCGAAGAGAAAAATTTCCCGGTCGACTGCCGACAGTTGTTTCAAGCTCAGTGCCATGGCCATGGCCGAGCCGCCTTTCCAGACGCCACATTCCACGAATGCTCCGGGGACGTCGCGGCGAATGACATACTCCACCGCATCCACCAGCGCGCCAATCCGCTCCGAACTTGTCATCGTATATCCATGAACAAAATCGCAAACTTTTCTTTTGCTTTCGCTGAAATCAGCCGGATAGGTGGGGGAGGATTTAGGCATGAGCACTCTGCGAAGCTCTTGGCGTACGCGGAAGAAGCGGCTTTTCACAACGATTTCCTCAGAGATTTTGGGTGGCGCTGATATGATGAGGCGTAGGGCATCTAGCGTCGAATAGAGGCACTGGCACTTAGGTGAAGACGTAGAGTCTGGTTCGCGGTGTGCATTTTGAAGTCAACAAGGCTAGCAGTTTCGTTGAGTGAAAAAAATGGCGGGTGTGCGACTGGGGTGCCTAATTGATTCTTGACGTCGCTCAAGACAGGAGGTGCTATGAGAAAGGCGTTTCCGCCGCGGGACTTTGAGAATCCAAAAGTCTGATAAACGTTGAGTGGTGAATTAATGGAGCGTCGCTTGTGGCTTCGTGTCAGGCGGGCTGAAAGCGATGAATAGAGAAGAATTGATTCACGTCTATGCTGCTTGTAGCGGCCAGAAGGCTGAATTTTTATCAATTAAGAACACTGACTTTCAAAGGTGGTTTGGATGGGGTGGGAGGATCGGCAAAAAAGCTGGGTGGATCAGGTCATGGGAGCCCGCTCATGGGCGATGCAACACCTCATCCCCCAGCCAGTTGTTTTTCATCATATCTATAAATGCGGAGGCACTTCCGTAGGTCGGGCATTGAGAGCGCGCTACGTTCTTTCCCAGGTTCATATTCTCATGGGGGCGGTGTACAGGTCCGCCGATATCATTGAATCTGATGGGGATAGCGGCTCCGGAGCGCTGGCGATGGCTGAGATGCTGTTGATTTACCATCTTGCGAAAGGCGTGAAATGTGTGGTCGGCCATGTGCCATTCAGCAGAAAGGCGTTCGATACCTATCACGAGCAATATAAATTTATCTCTACACTAAGGGATCCCGTGGCGCGATTCATATCGCATTATAACTACGCCTACCGCCCTAGAGGTTATAGCTTGGAAGACTATTTGTTATCCGAACTTGCAAAGGAGAATGGGGCGCAATATGTGAGGTTTTTCTGCGGCAGTCCAATTGCAGACATCAACTCCGACAGGGCCATGAGGCTGGCGGTAGATAATCTTCGTTTGTTCAGTGTCATCGGATTCATGGAGGATCTGGCCGATTTTTCGAATAAGGTCGGGAGGGAATTGAATGTTCGTCTTCGTGTTGCTCACGAGAATAGAGTCAAATCCCCTGAAGCCGTGAATGGCGCCCACTCTATTTCTGCCGCGCAGTTAGAAAAAATCAGAGCGCTGTGTGCAGCTGATTTGGTCGTCTACGCTGAAGCTAAATCATTGTTTGCGTGAAATTCTGATCGTGCTGTGGTGGTGTAGAGAGGGGGATTGGCTATTCCGGTCTCCGGACGTCTCGTCATATTGAGCTTGGGGAGGGTTATGGAGTCTTTCTGAAGAATTCGTGATGATAGATGAGCTTCAGGGCTGAATACGCCCACTCTGGGGCAAATTTTTTCAATAGATTTTTCGGTGAAATGCCGTCGGGTAGTCGCATCGGCCATGGCGTATGAGAGCGATGGTAAACGTACGAACTCTTATATGGATGATGGCAAAGCAGATGCCATGGTTTCGCAAATGAGCCGCCTTCGAAGTGGACGATACTAGGCCGCTCCCGTGCGGATTTGATTTCTTCAGATGGAAACAGGCTGGTTCCCCAGCTATCCTCAAATATTCCGTTCTGGGCGTTCCATCGCGGGTGCAGGTGCAGGCGGCGATTCCAGTACAGAGCGTTAATGGCATCCTGCTCGAGCCATTTAAGTTGAGGCATTCGATCATGCGCATATTGAATTACCCGATCAGTGAATTCTTCTTTGCGCATGAGTTGGAGATTCCATAGCGCAACGCCAGCGTTGAAATAATGTTCGGGGCCAGGAAGACCCAGTTCGGCGGCTCGGTTACGAAAGTTGACGGGGACAACATTGGTAACGGCGGCAAATAAGCAGTCGCCCAGTTGGATTGTGAAAAGCTCATCGAGAGGGCGCAGCACCAGGGTGTCGCAGTCAATGTAGAGAATTTGATCTATATCCGGGAGTAGCTGGGGGAGAAACACCCGGTACCATACGACTTTGGAGATGTAATCACGGCCGTCGAGCTCTGCAGTCAATGCCTCTGATACCCGGACCCAGTGTATTGGGATGTTCAGCTGCTTCAGCATGTTTTCGAGTCGGGCGCGGAGTGGGCGTGAAAGCTCTGGTCCATGCAGGTAGTGCAGATGTATGTCCGCGCTTGGGTTGTTGATTCTCATAGAGTGAAGCATGGCCGCCGTATGTGGCACATACTTATCATCAGAGGAGCAGACGATTTGAAAGGTCATTTGTGTGAGTCAACTCTTCTAAAGGGGGGCAGGATGTGTCGGGGCCGAGAGATGATTGCTTTTGTGCGATCTGCATGCTCTTGGTCAGGGACCTGGAGAAATTCTAAGCAGCGGGTTCACATGAACTGGAAAGCCTCTTACCACTGGCTGACTTCAATGCGCTGGGTCCGTTTGCTGCCGGATAATCAAGGCTTCTAACACACAAGGGTTCAATATTCCGAATGAGTTGTAACATGACAGAAAAGCCAGATGCGAGCTCGGCTCGTTTTGGCGC
>JBFKDP010000119.1:0-10620 GCA_041619575.1 Litorivivens sp. | reverse complement strand
TGCCCACGGAGGCAAATGGAAATGAGGGATCATAGTCGGTGGCGACTGGTGCCGAAGCACAGCCGAAAAGACTGAACACGCAGATAATCAGACTGACAATGCGAGGCATGAAGCGCTCCTTTAGGGCAAAAGCCCAAACCACCATATCTGATGCATTGTAATGGAACGCTATGAACAATAGCTGAACAGGGTGCCGGCAAAACTACCAACACCCTGCTCTTGCTTCGGCTTACTGCAGAACGATATACAGGGCTGCGCGGCCTCGCTTGACCTGGAGCAGCAATCGTTGATCACTGCCCACGACTGCTTTGCGCAGCTCGGCAATCGACTTAACACGCTTTTTGTTAGCCGACACAATAACATCGCCCGGTCGCAGCCCGGAACGTGCAGCTGCAGAATCCTGCGCGATCTCTGACACCAACACGCCATCCTGGTCATCAGATTCCTTCAGCGAAGCGCCGTCGAGGAACTTGTGAATGGCCTCATCCTTGCCCGCTACCAGGGTCGACGGCTCACCAATTTTCGATTTAACGATTTTGGTTTTCCCGTCGCGCACAATCTTGAGCTTTAAGGTCTCGCCAATCTGACGCACACCGACTGCATTGCGCAGCTGCGCCGAGCTCAGAATATCCTTGCCGTCGACCTCGACCACGACGTCACCGGCTTTCAGCCCTGCATCATCGGCAGCACTGCCCGGTTGAACCTCAGCAATCAGAGCGCCGCGCTGACTACTTTCGATGCCAAAGGCATCAGCCAATTCCGGAGTCAGATCCTGAATGATCACGCCTAGCTGACCCCGCTTGACTTCACCGTGCTCAAGGATCTGGGTAATACTAGCCTGAGCCATGTTGGTTGGAATCGCGAAGCCGATACCGACATTACCGCCCGAGGGTGCCAGAATGGCCGTATTGATGCCAACAAGCTCACCGCGAAGATTGACCAGCGCACCGCCAGAGTTACCCGGATTGATAGAGGCATCGGTCTGAATGAAGTTTTCGTAGCCCTCGATCCCTAATCCTGTGCGCCCCAAGGCACTGACAACACCCGTGGTCACTGTTTGCCCAAGACCAAAAGGGTTGCCGATGGCGATGACAAAATCCCCTACCCTGACTGGGTCTGAGTTGGCTATGGGAATGGAGACCAAGTTGGTCGCTTCAATCTTTAAGACCGCGATATCCACCTCCGGATCTGAGCCGATCAATTCCGCCTTGTAACTGCGACCATCTTCCATGGACACGGTAATTTCGTCAGCGCCGTCAATAACATGATGATTCGTGACGACAGTCCCCTTCTTGGCATCAATGATGACGCCGGAGCCCGCACTTTGGGTGCGACGCTTGCGCTGAGGCATCTGATCAGGCACGTTGAAAAAACGGCGAAAGAATGGGTCTTTCAGTAAGGGGTTTTGCTGCACAGTCCGCGTGGTATGCGTGGAAATATTAACCACCGCCGGATTGACGGTTTCCAGAAGGGGCGCCAAGCTAGGCAACTTGTCGCCCTGACTATCAGCCAGTGGCCAAGCCGCGTAGGCACTATTCGCCCACACACCCAGTATCAAAACAGCAATCAAGCGCTGCCAAAACAAAGAAGGGGTACTGCTTTCACGTCTCACAGATCGGTCTCCCTGAATACATCGTGGCAGATTAGAGCAGGAAAATGCGAATTTTATCCCGAATTCCAAAAATATGTCGCTACGACAGCTTTTCGTCCAGGGATTTTCGCAGTTCAGACTCGATCTTGCCCTTGAATGCGCCCGCGAGCAAACCAAGTTTCACCTCAACGTTGACCTGGTTGGGAGCCAATGACAGCCTGCCGGACATACGGCTATGTTTGATCTTCACGGTATTGCTATCCACCCAGACAGCCTGGACGTCATAACGCTGCTCCAGCGACATAGCCAGCTCCTCAACCAGCTTTCTAACTTCAGCCTCTGGGCGTGAGTGGGTTTTACTTAAGGATATCGTCGACAAATCAGCTTTCTCCCTGTGCGATTGAGCCAAGCGAATAACGCTGCCCACCCGAACGAACCCAGAGGGTGCCGGCATCCTCTTCCGCCATTCCCACCAGTCGATAAAATACAGCGCGACCTACTTTTGCCCGCAGGCCATGTGCCAGTGCCAAAGTGGGGTTGGGCTCACCTGATTCCCCATCTGTCTCCACACGCAGCGGGTGACTTGCGTCCACAGGCACCCAATCATCAGCATTGGTTTTCATTAAAATCTGATCGTCAGCGCTTTCCATATCGACGATCAGGAGCGGCTGGTCAACAACCCGAATACGCCATTTTTCTACGGGTGTAACCAAGTAGTACTCACCGTCGGCCTCACGCCGCAAAATTGAGGCAAAAAGCTTAACCAGCTGATGGCGTCGAATTTCGCCACCTTCATGAATCCAACGCCCGTCGGCAAGAATTTCAATATCAATGTCACCGCTTAACTCCGGGTGCCAGTCCTGAATCGGGGGCTTGCCGCGCTGGTCACGCAAGAGTTCTGCAAGTTCATCCAGTGTTTTCATAGCCCCCTCGCAGTCAAGGCAATCAGGCAATCACCCGAACATTGATCACGCCTTCAATCGCACGGATTTTTTCGATTACCGCGTTGTCCGGAGCCGTTGCTACATCAATCAGGTTGTAGGCAACGTCTGCCCGGCTTTTATTGAGCATATCGAGAACGTTCAGATCAGCATCCGCAAGCGCTGAGAGCACGTGCCCCAATATTTTCGGCACATTGTTATTGCTGATCGCAATGCGGGTGCCACCAGTACGCTCCAGCGCTAGCGCCGGAAAATTAACGGAATTTTTGATGTTGCCATTCTCAAGAAAATCCCGCAGTTGATCCGCCGCCATGACAGCGCAGTTTTCTTCAGCCTCGTCGGTGCTCGCACCAATATGCGGCATCAAAATCACATCGGATCGACCAATCAGGCCCGGCGCCGGAAAATCAGTGATATAGCGATCCAGCTTCCCGGCATCCAGCGCCGCGATAATGGCTGCATTGTCTACGATTTCTTCGCGCGCAAAATTTAGCAGTCGTGTTGTCGGCTTGCAGTTCGCGAGCAGTTCGGCATTGACCAAGCCTCGAGTGGCGTCCAGTACAGGCAAATGCAGGCTGATGTAATCCGCTCGCGCAAAGAGGCTGCTGATATTTTCCATTCGCTTGACCGAACTCGGCAGTCGCCAGGCAGCTTCAACTGATAGTGCAGGATCATAGCCGACAACATCCATCCCGAGATCGAGGCCGGCGCGAGCCACCAGCGAGCCAATAGCACCCAGGCCGACAACACCCAGGGTTTTGCCGTAAAGTTCCTGGCCCTTGAATCGCTTTTTTTCCTTTTCCAGCAGCTTGCTCATCTCAGCAGCATCACTCATGTCGGCGAGGCCATCGACATATTCTATTCCCGGGAGAATGCCACGCGAGCCAAGTGCCATACCGGCAATTACAAGCTCCTTTACCGCATTGGCATTGGCTCCGGGTGTGTTAAACACAGGAATACCACGCTGAGTGCAATCATTAACCGGGATATTGTTGACGCCGGCGCCAGCGCGCGCAATCGCCATAACCGAGCCCTGAATACTCTCTGCACTCAGTTTGTGGCTACGTAACAGGATGGCATCCGGCGATGTAAATTCGCTGGCAATTTCATAGTGATCTCGTGGAAGTCGATCCAGACCTTTAACTGAAATTTGATTGAGTGTCAGTACCTTGAACACATTTTCCCCCAGTGCGGTTGACGATTAGGGCCGCTGAATACGGCCACTAGAATGACGAGGGATTCTAACAGAAAGCAGCTGCCAGTGCGTCCTGACGAGAATGCGAACAGAGTGCCGCAGGATCTTCAATCGCGACATTGCCGACTAGCGGTATTGACTCCATCAGGCGCAGCGATTGAATCGGCGCGGCGACACTAATTGCAGCAGAATAATCACTGCCAAGCTCAAAAAAACGAAAGTCCCACTGTTCGGCACTGTCGATAAAGCCCTCAGGATAGCTGACCAATTTAGCACTGCCGCCACCGGCACGGAAAGAAAAGCTGTCAAGCGGCACCGACAATCCTCTCCCGCGCGCTTTAATCATCGATTCTTTCAACGTCCAGTAACGAAAAAAGCCTTGGCGCTGCTGTGCGGGTGGCAAGCGCTTCAGTTCGGCGATTTCAACAGCTGAGAAATACTGATCAGCAACCCCCAGCATCGATCGCTCATGACCGTGATACTCAACATCGGCACCTAACTTGCTCTTGGACGTAACTGCGCACATCACCAGACCTTCGGTCGAGGATAGATTGAAACGTAGCTCAGTATGCTTACCGGCAAGGCTTGGCTTGCCATATTTATTGCGATCAAATGCTAATGACGCCGGAGCGCAATCCAAGTAGCTGGCAAGCACTGTACGCAGTAGCGCTCTGCTCAAAAGATAGTCAAACCGCGTTTCGGAGTATTGCAAGGAGCGGTAGTGCTCCTGCTCAGCCGAATCAAGCATAGCTTCATACAAAGCATCATTGCGATAGTGCGCTACGTGCTCACTGACAGCAATCCACACATCAACCTGGCCATCCACGATGGTCAGGGGCTCATTGGGGCTTATCATTATTATGTCCCTGCACGCTGCAATGCAGCGTGCTATTCAAATTTTAGTTGTATTTGATCGCTGCCGATTTAACCAAACTGTCGAAATAAGCAGCAAAACTCTGGCTGGCTTGCACACGCTGAGCACTGGCTAAGAGTTCCTGCTTGCGTTTATCACCAATAAGGGATTCATCACCATCATTAACCGCTGTCAATTGAATGATGACGTAGTCACCGTTTTCATCAGTCGTTGTGGTAATCGCACCACTATCCAGCGAGCGCGGCAGCATAAAAGCTTCACGCCGTATAGCAGCACCCACCGAGGGCTCCTGCCGCGAGGCTCGAACCGCAACGTTCCACTTTAGTCCTTCATTATCCTTGGCCAGTGACTCTGCAGATTGTCCCTGCTTGAGCGAGGCCACTGTTTGGTCCGCAACTTCACGAGCCATGTCTCGCCCTTTCTTAACACGAAGCTCAGCGATTATCTGTTCCTTGACTTCTTCTAGAGGCTTAAGCTCAGGCGCGCGATGCTCAAGTGGATGAATCACTAGGTAGTGCTCAGGAGTGATTTCGATAACTTCTGAGTTATAGCCCTGAGTTCGCAGCTCAGCATCAAATGCAGCCTTGCGCACGGGGCCATGAGCCATCAAACCTTCCTGTTGTAGAGGAGTCACCCACCCACTTTCTTTCACTGCTAAGTTCAAGGCATCGGCCGGCTGCTCCAGACCATCGGCATTGAACACCAAATCACGCAGGGCCTCCACTTCGGCGATCAATCTGGGCTTGGCTTTCTGGCGTTGCAACTGCACTTCGAGCTCCGCACGGCGAGACTCAAAGCTAGGGAGTTCGGGCTGGCGCACACCCAGCAATTTAACCAGATGGATGCCCGCGTCAGTTTCAACGGGAGATGACAGCTGTCCCGGCTCTAGGCGCTCAAGTGCCTCTTCAAACGCTTGCGGGAAGGTATCCCCCGCGCTGTAGCCCAAGTCTCCCCCCTGCTCCGCACTGCCAAAATCATCGGACAAAACTTTGGCAACATCGGCAAAGCTTTCCCCGGCCTCTATCCGCGCACGAGCGTCTTCAATCCGCTCCAACGCCTGCTCCCGACTGCGCTCATCTGTAATTTCAACAAGGATGTGAGCAGCATGACGCTCGGACTGCCGCTTTAGGCTATCCAGTTCCTGCTGGTAGGCCGCGCGCAGGTCCTCTTCAGGTACAGACTCGTAAAAATCAGACTCTTTCAACTCTAGATAGGCAAAGCGAACAGATTCAGTTGTTTTAAATTTCGCAGAATTATCCTGATAATATTGTTCGATATCTGCCTGCGCTATTTCGGCTTTTTCAGCAAAGTAGTCAGTACTGAGCGTCACATAATGAAAGCTGCGCTTCTGGTCACCGAGACGAATCACTGTGTTTCGCTGCACATCTGTCAAAAATACCGAGTTTGAAACGCCGCTATTAAGCTGGTCGATCAAAAGATCTGACCTCAGCAGTTGCCGAAAGAGCTGTGGCGAGAAACCTTGCATGCTCAGCACTTGCTTATACCGCTCGGGCGAAAACCGGCCATCTTCCTGAAATTCACGCATTTGAACAATATTGCTATTCAATACCGAATCCGGAACGGCAACCCCGATCTCGTCGGCAGCCTGAAGTAGTACTTTCTGTTTAACTAGGGAATCGAGCGCGGGTTTACGCAGCACCGCATCATCCAGTAAACCTGGGTCGATATTGTCACCCATCATGGAAAGCAGTTGACGCTTTTGCAGTGCCAGAGCCTGATTCAGCTCAAACTCACTGACCTTTTCGCCGTTGACGATCGCAACGGGTGTTTCACTGCTACCACTGAACAGAAAGTCGATACCGTAGAGTGCAAAGGGAACGATCATCAGACCGATGATAATTTTGGCTGCAAAGCCCTGAATGTTATCGCGAATATTCTGAAGCATGTTTGTCCACTACTTACAAAAAAAGCGCATCTTTCGATGCGCCTTTATGATGGAGCGCTTACGCTCCGATCAGCTTGTGATAAGAACTATCACGCAACTCAGTTAACAGCGTCTTTCAACGCCTTACCCGCTTTAAAGCTGGGGATTTTAGCCGCAGCGATATTGATGGGTTCGCCAGTTTGCGGATTGCGACCAGTTCGTGCAGCACGCGCTTTAACGCTAAAAGTGCCGAAACCAACCAGTGAAACGCTATCGTCTTTTTTCAAGGCATCCGTGATCGACTCTACAACCGCATCCAGTGCGCGACCCGCTGCAGCTTTTGGAAGATCCGCTGAAGCAGCGATAGCGTCAATTAGCTCAGATTTGTTCACTTATTATCCCCTTCGTTTAAATAGGCAATACTTTGCAAGTAATTAATAAACCACTCCTGACATCAGCGACAACAAGGCTTATCAACTGAATTCGAGTGGGATTTATACCAACTGCATCTATGACGGTCAAGGAAACTAGACTTAATGCGCGCTAAATCTGCTGCCACCTTGACCTTCAGTCACATCTGCCTCCAATTTCTTCTGCGAAAGCCCTGCAAGGTATTCTTCATCAGAAATTGGTTTAGGTAATTGCTCAAGTGCGATTTCCAGCACTTCGTCAATCCATTTGACAGGCTTGATAAGCAAATCAGCCTTGATATCGTCCGGAATCTCCTTGAGATCGGGCTCATTTTCCGCCGGTATTATAATCGTAGTTATACCGCCTCGGTGTGCTGCCAGTAACTTTTCTTTCAGGCCACCAATTTTCAGCACTTCGCCCCGAAGCGTTATTTCACCCGTCATAGCCACTGTCGATTTTACCGGGATCCCGGTAATGACTGAGACTAGCGCTGTGCACATACCCACACCGGCCGAAGGGCCATCCTTTGGAGTAGCGCCCTCAGGAACGTGAATATGTATATCGTGAGAATCGTGATAGTTTGCCGGAATTCCAAGTGCTTGCGAGCGACTCTTAACAACGGTTAACGCAGCCTGTATCGACTCTTGCATCACGTCGCCTAACGAACCAGTCTTAACATGACGCCCTTTACCAACGACCGACACAGCTTCGATGGTTAATAGCTCCCCACCGACCTGAGTCCACGCAAGGCCGGTTACCTGGCCAATACGATTTTCGTCCTCGGCCTTGCCGAAACTGAATTTCGGAACGCCAAGATAGTCACCGAGCTCCTCCGGTCCAATTTCCAGCAACGGACGCTTGTCCTTGCTGCGGGCGATATTCTTTACAACCTTGCGACATACTTTCGCAAGCTCGCGTTCAAGTCCGCGCACCCCCGCTTCACGAGTGTAAAAGCGAATGACATCGCGGATTGCATCGTCACTGACAGCGAGCTCTTTCTCGTTAAGGCCATTATTGCGCATCTGCTTGGGTATCAGATATCGCCGCGCAATATTCACTTTTTCAGCTTCGGTGTACCCGGGAATCCTGATTACTTCCATTCTGTCCAGCAAGGCTGGCGGAATATTCAGGGAGTTCGACGTACACACAAACATCACATCGGACAAATCGTAGTCCACTTCCAGATAGTGATCGCTGAAGCTGTTGTTTTGTTCCGGATCCAGAACTTCAAGCAGGGCCGATGCCGGATCACCACGGTGATCCATGCCCATTTTGTCAATTTCATCGAGCAGGAAGAGTGGATTCCGCACACCCACTTTGGCAATTTTCTGAATGATTTTCCCTGGCAGTGAACCAATATAGGTACGGCGGTGACCGCGAATTTCAGCTTCGTCACGCACGCCCCCCAGAGCCATACGCACAAACTTGCGGTTGGTAGCGCGTGCGACCGACTCGCCCAGCGAGGTTTTACCAACGCCGGGAGGCCCAACTAGGCAGAGCACAGGGCCTTTGACTTTCTTGACACGCTTTTGCACGGCAAGGTATTCGACAATTCGGTCTTTAACTTCATCCAGGCCGTAATGGTCCTCGTTCAGGACCTCTTCGGCTTTATCGAGATTGTGCTTAACGCGAGAGCGCTTTTGCCAGGGAATGGAAATCAGCCAGTCGATATAACCGCGCACAACGGATGCTTCCGCCGACATTGGCGACATCATCTTTAACTTGCTGAGTTCGGACATGGCCTTTTCCTCGGCCTCCGCACTCATCCCGGCTTCTTTGACTTTGGTTTCAAGAACTTCCAGCTCGTTGCCGGTTTCATCCATATCACCCAGCTCGCGCTGGATAGCTTTCATTTGTTCGTTCAGGTAGTACTCGCGCTGGCTGCGTTCCATCTGCTTTTTAACACGACCGCGGATGCGCTTTTCGACGGCGAAGAGGTCAATTTCAGACTCCATAAGCGTCATCAAATGCTCAAGACGCTCGCGCTCGGACAGCATTTCCAGAATTGATTGCTTCTGCTCCAATTCCATACTCATATGCGCAGCGATACTGTCGGCCAGGCGACCCACTTCATCAATGCCGGAGAGCGAGGTCAAAACCTCTGCGGGAATTTTTTTACTGACATTAACGTATTTTTCAAATTGGGTAATAGCCGACCGCACGAGCGTATCCGCTTCGGCACCTCCGAGCTCGTCAGCGGCCAGGGCGACAACCTGCGAGTGAAAAAATTCGCCGGTGTCGTCAATCCTGTTAATTTGTGCGCGGTAGGAACCTTCGACCAAAACCTTGACTGTACCGTCGGGGAGACGCAGCAACTGTAGGATATTCGACACAGTGCCAATATCGTAGAGGTCGTCAATCCCCGGCTCATCAACATTGGGGTCGCGCTGGGCGACAAGCATGATTTCCTTGTCGGCTGCCATCGCGCTTTCCAGCGCACGAATCGACTTGTCCCGCCCCACAAAGAGTGGAATAACCATGTGGGGGTATACCACCACATCTCTCAGTGGCAGTAACGGAAAATCCATAATCTCGTTGGAATCACCCATTGGTAACCTCTAAACAGGTGGCGTGAAGACCTCGGCAATCAACCGGATCGGTGAAAGCGCAACGCATACTGTTCTTAGCGCCGCGTATCCACTAAACATGGGGTTTGATCGCGGAAATTACAAGGCCACGGCAGAGAAATAATGCAATTCGGGCCAGTTCTCTGGCCCGTTTGACTACTTTTTAATCGTCAGGGGCTGCTTTTTTCTTCTCGGTATTGTGGTAGACAAGCATGGGCTCAGATTCGCCCTTGATGACAGACTCGTCAATCACCACCTTGCTGACGTTTTCAAGGGATGGGATCTGATACATGGTATCAAGCAGAACCGCCTCCAGGATCGAGCGCAGACCACGAGCACCGGTTTTGCGCTCCATGGCCTTTTCAGCCACCGCTCGCAACCCATCCTCGCGGAAATCAACATCGACACCTTCCATTTCGAACAGCTTGCCATACTGCTTGGTCAAGGAGTTCTTCGGCTCAGTCAGGATGCTGATCAAGGCATCCACATCCAGCTCCTCAAGGGTCGCAATAACCGGCAGGCGGCCCACAAACTCCGGAATCAAACCGTATCGAATCAGATCTTCAGGCTCAAGATCAGCCAGCACTTCGCCAACATTGCGCTTGTCGTCCTTGCTTTTGACTTCAGCTGAGAAGCCGATACCACCGCGCTCAGAGCGATCGCGAATAACCTTATCAAGCCCCGCAAAGGCACCACCGCAGATAAACAGGATGTTGGCTGTATTCACCTGCAGAAACTCCTGCTGGGGGTGCTTGCGCCCACCCTGGGGAGGAACCGAGGCAACCGTACCTTCAATCAACTTCAGAAGTGCCTGCTGCACGCCTTCACCCGACACGTCGCGCGTGATGGAAGGATTGTCGGATTTGCGAGAGATTTTGTCGATTTCATCAATATAGACAATACCCATCTGAGCCTTGTCGACATCGTAGTCGCACTTCTGCAACAGCTTCTGGATGATATTTTCGACGTCTTCGCCCACATAACCGGCTTCAGTCAGTGTCGTCGCATCTGCAATGGTGAAAGGTACGTCCAGAAGACGCGCCAGTGTCTCAGCTAGCAGCGTTTTACCGCTACCAGTCGGGCCCACCATCAATATATTACTTTTACCGAGCTCTACGTCATCTGTGCTGCTGTCTGCGTGGCGCAGACGCTTGTA
>JBFKDP010000118.1:0-10674 GCA_041619575.1 Litorivivens sp. | reverse complement strand
GGCGGGGTTTTTTGTGCCCGAATTAATTGAGGTTAGGTGGCAAGTGCTCTGAGATTGATCTTGCCGGACAAACTGTTGACCAGTTGCGCAATTCGACGCGTCAGGCGCTGATAAGCGACACCAGGGTTTTGTGAATATCCAGCTGAGAATTGACCAGCTCGTTCGAGAGAGGATCTACGTCAAAGATTTTTTTGTGCAGTGGCGCCAGTGTGATATAGCCGAGAATCATACAGTGAAATGTCATGACCGAAGGGATATTTATCCATGCTTTATCGGTACTTTCGGCCAGTTCTGAAATATAGCCGAAAAAGGGTTTGTACCACTTCTCAGCGAGAATGCTGAGTGTTTCGTCATTAGCGAGCGTGGCGTGTTGAATCAGTTTGGCCATGTTCGGGTGTTCGGCGTGGCTATTGAGAATGGTCGCCACCTGCCTGAACATATCTTCTGGCGCGTCGCCGTGGCTCATGGCTTTGACGGTATCGTGCAAGGGATCAAATAGTCTGGCCAGTACACACTCGTAGATGTGTAGCTTGTTTCGGTAGTGCTTGTAGACGCCGGGGCCGCGAATGCCTACAGCTTCTGCAATATCCGTAATGGAGGTGGCAGCAAAGCCGTGGCGGGCGAAAAAATCTTCTGCAACATCTAGTATGCGGTCGCGTGTATCGGTAGTACGTCCCATAAATTTAGTTCTTCCAGCTGAACCATTTGCGATTAAGTTTCTAGTCTTAACTGCTTGTAATGTAAAACGGGCTGTAAACGTTTGACTTGAGCGCTGTGGCTTACGTAAGTTACCGCACCCTAACCATAGTTTGTCAACCGATTATAACAACAAGGAGCTAGTCGATGACAGCGAACGCGTTCGCAGATGGGCGTGCAATGGCGCACTCGATTGAAGAAGTTGTACTGGAACACGCTGCAAAGAGTGAGGAAAACCGAACGCTCGTAGGCCCGGTGGTCGATGCTCTTTGGGACAGCGGTTTAATGCACTGGATGAACCCGAAAGCAGCGCAGGGCAGCGAACCTGGCCTGTTAGAAATGCTGGACGTCTGGCAGGAATTGGCGCGCCAGGATGGCTCTGTTGGCTGGATTGGTATCGCAAATTTTCCCTCGGCAGCGTTCGCGGCGGCCTATTTGAATGACGAGGGCTTTAAAGAAGTATTTGTTGATAATGAGTACCGCGTCACAGTGGGTGGGCAGTTCGCACCCAACGGAATGGCTGAAAAAGTCGACGGCGGCTATCAGTTAAACGGCGCTTGGAATTTTGGCAGTGGAACTGGGCACTCACAGTATATTGTCGGTGGCTTTATTCCACTCGATAAGGGCGAGATGTTGATGGATGACGCCTCGGGTTTACCCGAGATGCACGTTGCAGTGATCCCGCGGGATGAAGTTAACTTTACGGATGGCTGGCATGTCCAGGGCCTGAAAGGCACTGGAAGCTACGACTACAACGTGCAGGACCTGTTTGTTCCGGAACATCGCACATTTCCTCTGTTTACTCGCGTACCTCATCGAGGTGGTCATACGTTCCGTCTGGGTGTTATGCCCCTCACTGGTGCGGGGCACGCGGCCTGGGCCCTTGGTGTTGCCCGCTCGCAGCTCGATGATATTGTCCAGCTCGCGAAAGAAAAGACACGTATGGGCGATCCGACAACGCTTTCACACAAGCTGACCTTTCAACGTAATCTGGCGCACCACGAAGGTATGTGGCGTGCTGCTCGGGCGGGGGTTGTTGATGCCTTTACCCGCGTCGAAGAAGCCGTTAAAAATGGCGCTGATCTCACGGTTCAGATGCGAACCGATATGCGGGTATCGGCGACGTATGCGACGGAAGCCTGCCGGGAAATTTGTCAGTTTGTGCATCTGGCTGCCGGTACTACCGCAATTCGACAGGGCAGTCGTATTGAGCGCGCTTTTCGCGATATGTACACCGGGACCCAGCACGCCTTTATTAACGAGCGCACTTACACGGAAGCGGCTTCGTTTATGTTGGGCTTGATCGAGGACAGCACGGCCTTGTAATGGGGCAAGCATGAGTGGGGTTGTAATCCCACTTATGCGCAGTGGTGCGGTGTTGGGCGCGGCTGGTTTATTGATTGCCCCAGGCTGCAAGGGTCATGGGCAGCAGATAGACAAAGCCTAGGGTACACGCGCCGGCCAACATACCAAAACCGATAAACTGCCAGCGATAGCGTTTGCTCAGTGCTTTCGGTTCGCTGGTGGAGATGACAAAGGGTTGGCTGCGGGATGGGCTGTAAGTCATCACATTGACTGGCGTATGGTCGTAGTTGTCGAGCACCTGCTGTTCGGCTTCTGCTTGCGCGTCCGCGCGGACCTGTTCCCATTCCTGTAGATCAATATCGCCACTGCCATCGCGATCGTATTTCGCAACCAGACTGTCATAGTCCTGCTTCCATTGATTGATCAGTGCATTCATCGCCGCTTTGCTCTGATCGACGGCTGAAGGCGGATGCATCGTTTCAAACTGGCCCAGAGCGTAGATCTGTTGTCCGGCCAGTATGCGCTTCTCAGTGTAACGATAGCGCCGGCTGAATAGGCCCTGGTTTCGTGTAGACGTCGGGTGGCGGCTACTGCCGTGCCATACCTGTTTGATATGGGTGGTCACGTCGGCGCGGTCCGGATGTACAAAGCAGCGTCCGGTGCTGTCGTTGAGAATGATGGGGGCCTTGCTGGCGCCTTTCTCGACAGTTCGCCACGAGCTGTTTTTTCCGGATGACTGATACTTTTCTATTTCGTAGCTATACCACACACAGGGTGTGCCGGTGAGTTTTGCGCGAATGCCTTCCGCGTCAGGCGTGTCTTCAGCTTCGCCAATTATCTCTATATAGCCTTGTGGCGCGGAACGAATTCGCGAGGTTGGGGTATCTTCAATAAGTCGGGCAGTTTTCAGGCCGCGAAAACTGGCGTACCAGGAAAACAGACCGAATCCGAGCGCAAAGAGTTCCGCCCAGAGCAGGTCGCCAAAACTCTCCACGCGTTAACCGTTAAACAGTGATTTCAGGTTAACGTCCTTCAGTTCTTCTTCGCGAAACTCTAGAAGGTCAAAAGCACCGAAATTGAAAAAGCGTGCGATCAACACATCGGGAAACTGCTCGATGCGCACATTATTATTATTAACGGCTTCATTGTAGGATTCTCGCCGGTCGGCAATGCTGTTTTCCAAGCCGCTGATGCGTTGTTGAAGATGCTGAAAAGATTCATCCGCCTTGAGATCCGGGTAGTTCTCCGCCAGTGCAAAGAGGTTGCCAAGGCCCGAGCGCAATGTGGTTTCCGCTTCGCCAAGAGCTTTCATATCGTGTTTTACCTGGGCTTTGGCGACCATTGAGCGGGCCTGGATGATATTTTCCAGTGTCTCCTGCTCGTACTGCATATATTGCTTGCAGGTTTCCACCAGTTTTGGCAATTCGTCGTGACGCTGCTTAAGCAGTACATCGATGTTGGACAGGTGTTTGGATACCGCGTGTTTGAGATTGACGAGCCCGTTATAGAGGGTGACCGCATACATCATCAAAAAGGCGGCGATTATAAGGGTGATGATGTTGGCCATATCCATGCTGTGGGTCTCCCGAGTTTGTTATCCCGGAAAGTATCGCAAGCCTTTGCATATGAATCAACGCGATTGAGGGGCTTATGCCCCCGCGGTGCGAGGGCAGCATAGAAGTGGCCTTAGGTTTCGGGCGTGAAGGTGATCTTCATCTCCTTCATGGCGTTTACAAAGTAGGAGCGCACGTATTTGGGCTCCGCGGCAAATTGCGGATTGCGCAGGCGCGGCAAAATTTCTTCAAACATGACTCGCAGTTCCAGACGTGCCAAGTGTGATCCAATGCAGAAGTGCTGGCCGATGCCGAAAGAGCGAAGCTGGTTAGCGAGATCCGGCATACGTTCACTGCGGCGCACATCAAACTTCATGGCATCTTCACCGAAAACCCCTTCGTCGTGGTTGATGGTGTGGTAGTGCAGGATGATTTTGTCGCCCTGCTTGATCTGCTGTCCGCCCAGCTCAATATCTTCCATTGCAGTTCGGCGCATGGAAATGAAGGCGGTGTTGTAGCGCAGCATTTCTTCTACCGCAGCTGGAATCTTGTCGGGATTGTCGACCAGGTACTGCAACTGATCCGGGTTTTCCATCAACAGGCGCATGCCGTGCGACATCACTGTGCGTGTGGACTCATTGCCACCAACCAGAATCAGAATAAACATCCAGCCAAAATCCTCGTAGGAGATTGGTTGGCCATCGACTTCGCCTTTAAGTAGCGCGCTAAGCACGTTTTTAGGCATGTTTTCGGGGTCTTTCTGATATTCCTGAGCAAGATTAGTGGCGTAGGTAATGACATCCGCGGCTGCTAGCTGACCTTCCAATTCGGACGTGGACATATCCGGATCGTCGGCAAAGATCATGGTGTTGGTCCAGTCGAAGAATTTCTTGCGGTCGCTGGAAGGTACACCCATCAATTCCAGAATGGCGAACAGAGGTAGCTCGGCCGCCACTTCCTCGACGAACTCGCACTCGCCGCGCTTGGCGACAGCGTCGACGATGTCCTTGGCGTGCTGTCGGAAAGTTGGCTCATAGGAATCCATCATCTTCGGGGTGAAGGCGGCGCGTACAATGCGGCGCATTTTCTGGTGCAGGGGCGGATCCATACTGATGATATTGTGGGAGTGGACGTCCTTGACCATCCAGTCTTCAAATTCCATGGGAAAGGCGGTGCGGGCGGCCGAAGAGAACAGGGCGGGATTTTTTGAAACAAAATCCAGCTCTTTCTGGCGGGTCACGGCCCAATAGGGGACGCCGCTGATGGGGTCTTCCATACGCACGACCGGGCCGGCGTTGCGCAGTTCGCGCAGGCGCTCATAGGGCATGCCATCGGCATAGGTATCCGGGTCAACGAGGTTGGCGAATGGGCACTGGCTCATGATGGGGCTCCGCAATATCGGTGTTTATGTCTGGGCTTATGTCTGTCGTAACAGTAAATGCCTTTGCAGGCAGTGTGGCGGGCGAGTGTAGGCGCTGGCGGCCAAAGCTTCTATGAAGACTTGTTAATGGCCGCGCTGCCATATTTCAGATTCGCAGCCATTCTGGGACCGGTAATTCCATCTGCTCGAGAAATACCGGGTTGTAAAGCTTACTCTTGTAGCGATCACCATAGTCGCAGAGGATGGTCACGATGGTGTGCCCCGGCCCGAGCTCTTCCGCCATTTTCACAGCGCCGGCGATATTAATGGCCGATGAGCCGCCAAGACACAAACCTTCGTGCCGCAGCATCTGGAAAATATAGGGCAGGGCTTCGGCATCATTAATCTGGAAGGGCATGTCAACCTCGCAATCCTTGAGGTTGCCTGTAACAAAGCTGATACCAATGCCTTCGGCGATTGAGCGACCGTCACCCTTGAGTTCACCGTTTACGAAATGGTTGAACAGGGCAGAACCCATCGGGTCTGCCAGGCCAATCTTGATGTCGGGCTTGCGCTCGCGCAGTGCCATTGCGGTGCCGGCCAGCGTACCGCCGGTACCCACAGCACAAATGAAACCATCGATGCTGCCATCGGTCTGCTCCCAGATTTCAGCGCCTGTCGTCTGGTAATGAATGTCGCGGTTAGCGGTATTGTCAAACTGCCTGGCCCAGATAGCGCCGTTTTCGCTTTTTTCGTTGAGTTCTTTAGCCAGCCGCTCGGCGGTATGAATATAGTGATTGGGGTCGTCGTAGCTGGTCGCTTTCACCAGCCTCAGGTCAGCGCCGTAGAGATCCAGCAGGCCGATTTTCTCCCGGCTGAGTGATTGCGGCATCACCACAACGGATTCGTAGCCAAGGGAGTTGGCCAGCAATGTCAGGCCAATGCCGGTGTTTCCGGCGGTGCCTTCGACAATTGTGCCGCCGGGGCGTAGCTCACCGCTGGCTTCTGCGGCGCGGACAATGCCCAGTGCCGTGCGGTCTTTTACCGAACCTCCGGGGTTCAGGAACTCGGCTTTGCCGTAAATGTGGCAGCCGGTGGCCTCTGACGCTGCGCGCAGGTAGACCAGCGGGGTGTTACCGATCAGGTCGGCAAAGGTGTGGTGTTGGGACGGGTGGGGCATACAGCTCTCCTCACAATCAGCTATCATGGTAGCCCCGCGATGCTGGCCAAGGCAACGGCTTGCAAGCCTGATATTGGCGTCGTCGCGTTGCGTTGCTGCAAAATCATGGTGTGTACGCAGCATAAATTGTTCAGTTCGCGCTGATCCAGCGGTTTAAACCGAGCGTATGACAAGCTTAAAGGAGAAGGAATGACAGACAGCGTCGGCGAAAGTGTTGATGCCCGGCACTGGATCAGTTGCATGGAGCAGGTTGCCAAGCAGCGATGCAAGCAGAGTTTTATGGAGCTGTTTGACTACTTTTCTCCCCGGGTGAATGCCTACCTACTGGGCATGGGGGCAGACAGTGGTCTCGCCGAGGATTTAAGTCAGGAGGCACTGCTGGCCCTGTGGAATAAAGCGCATATGTATCAGTCGCGCAAAGCAGCTGTCAGCACTTGGCTCTTCCGCATCGCCCGGAACTTGTGGATTGATCGCCTGCGAAAGCAGCGTGCGGCCATTTATGAGCTGGACGAGGAATACCTGGAGGCGGGCCTAGGTGCCCAGGATCCGGATGAAGATACCGGCGCGTTGGACGCCGACAAAATACAGCAGGCACTGGTAGACCTGCCGCGCAATCAGGCGCAGGTGGTGTACAAGGCTTACTTCGAGGGCAAGAGTCACAGTGAAATTGCGGCCGATACGGGTATGCCGCTGGGCAGTGTGAAGTCGAGTTTGCGGTTGGCCTTGCAGGCCTTGCGCGTGCAGTACGGAGAGGAAACATGAACATTCAGCATCATTTACAGCCGGAGACCGTCGTAGCCTACGCGGCGGGAACCTTGCCGGCGGCGATGGCGCTGGTGGTGGGTTGCCACATTGAGCGTTGTGAACAGTGTCGTCAGGCCCTGCGCAGCGCAGAAGCCTTGGGTGGGCATATGCTGGAAACGGTGTCCGCCAAGCCTCTGTCAGCGGCAGCGCGCGACAATGTGCTGGCATTGCTCGATTCCGAGCCAGCGCCAGTGCCGACCAGAAAATCGCCTTCTGTCAAAACGGTCAGCAACTCAGGGCCTGCATTTTTGCCGCAGCGCCTGCAAGCTCTGCTGGGCATTGATAGCTTTGATCAGGTGAAGTGGCGAAAGCTGGCGCCCGGCATTCAGAAATTTAACCTGCCGCTGAAAGAGGGGCGTTCGTTCCTGCTGAGGATTGGGGCAGGGCTTGCGATGCCGGTGCACTCGCACAAGGGTTCGGAACTGACGCTGCTCTTACAGGGTGGCTACCGCGATGAACTGGGCAGTTTTCATGCGGGTGATGTGGCAGACCTCGACAGCAGCGTCGAACATCAGCCAGTAGCTTTTGAAGACGAAGCCTGTATTTGTCTGGCGGGGATGGATGAGGGCTTGCGCTTTAAAGGCTGGATCCCGACACTGCTCAAGCCGCTCACCGGTTTGTAGAGGCGCGTTAGCTCGGCTGACGCGCCAGTTCTTTGGCCAGTAACCAATACACCCGAGGGTTCATCGCAAAGCCGAGATGGCTGGAATTCACCGCCAGATGCTTCACTGTCGGGTGATTCAGCATGGCCACCTCCTGTCCTACGATACCATCAGTTGGACTGAAAATTACCGTCATTGGAACCTTCTGACCTTCATGGTTAGCCGCGACCCAACCGGAAACATCCTGCACGTCTTCGGGCACTTCGCTGTTATAGAGCTTGCGCATAATATCCCAGGCAGCCGTGCCGCGTGGATCGCCGTGAGGGGTGCCGAGTGTAACGACCCGGCGAACCTTGTCCGGATGTAATTGCCCCAGCTCATGAGCATAGAGGCCGCCCATGCTCCAACCCACCAAGGTTACCTTCTGCCCGGTTTCATCGAAGATTTCGCCCAGTTTTCTGGCTGCGCGCTCGACCATCTTTTCCCGAAATTGCATGGCGTCGTCTAACGAAGACATGCGGTATTTGGGGAAGTTTCGCCCCAGGCCCCACGGGCGGGCATCGTAACCCCAGCGATTCATCCAGCGCCTGAGTGGCGCCATACAGCCATCGGCGCCACCAAAGCCTGGCAGGGTCATCACGGGATGACCATCGCCAGGAGGCGCATTGCGAAGCAAGGGACTGGCCAGCAATAACTGCTGACATTCAAGCAGGGCTCGAAAACCTTCAGAGAGCGAGTGCCACAACTCCGGTGGTGCAGGGTGGTCATCGAGCGGCACAGAGCTGAAACTGTTGGGCACTGGCAATTCCTCGGGCAGTGATAAGGCTTGGCTTCAGTGTGTGGCCACGGACAAAGGTGGGTCAAGTGCAATTTGGGTCAGGGGGCGATCAGGTGTATTCCTTGCCTGTCAGGCTGGTACTGTGCGGCCCGCGGCCCATTGGCGCAGTGCCTCAATTTTTTCCGACATGACGACCGATAGCGGGCGGGTTTTTTCCAGCGCATCGAGCAGGAGTTCAGAACTCAGAACCTGACCTTGTGCTGCCGCTGTATAGAGCCCCGATACTACAGCTTGCTCAATCTCTGCGCCGGAAAAGCCGTAGCTGGCGTGGGCGATCCGCGTTAAATCGTAGTTTTCAGGCTGTTGGCCGCGCTTGCGGAGGTGGATGGCAAAAATGGTTTCGCGCACAGAGTCGTCGGGCAGGTCGACAAAAAAGATTTCGTCCAGCCGACCTTTGCGGACAAGCTCCGGCGGCAGGCCACTGATGTCATTCGATGTACAGACCACAAAAACTGGTTTGTTGCGTTCAGACAACCAGGTCAGCAGCGTGCCCTGAATCCGACGCGAGGTGCCATCGTCGCTCTGGCCATTGGCAAGCCCCTTTTCGATTTCGTCGATCCACAATACACAGGGCGACATCAGCTCGGACAGTTGTAGGGCTTCGCGCAGATTTTTTTCAGTTTCACCAATGTATTTGTTGTATAGCGCCGCAAAATCCAGCCGCAGCAATGGCAAGCCCCAGACGCCGGCAATGGCTTTGGCCGCAAGACTTTTGCCGCCACCCTGAACGCCGAGTAGCATGAGCCCTTTTGGGCAATCCTGGCTGGCGGCTGGTTCAAGGAAAGCTGACTTGCGGTGTTCGAGCCAGTTTTTCAGGCCGTGTAAGCCGCCAACATCGGAAAACTTTTCCGTGTTGTACTCAAAGCTGAGCACACCTTCCATATCCATCAGCTGAAACTTGCCGCGATTGATTTCCGGCAAATCACTGTCGTCAATTGCACCATCGTCGCGAATTGCCGCACGAATCAGGCGGCGGCTATCATCAAAGCTCAAACCCTTGAGGTTATTGAGCAACTGTCGCAGGGTCTGCTGGTCGGTTTTGACCTTGTGGCCGCCGTTGTCCTGTGCCCAGTCGCGCGCTTCTTCGCGGATAATGGCTTCAAGCTGTTGCTCACTGGGCAGCGATAATTTGAAAAAGGCGGTCAGTCTTGAGAGTTCGGGTGGCACTTTGAGGGCGTGACTGATTAATACCAGTGTCTGTCGTGTTTCTTCCGCCTGCTGGGCGATGTCTTTTACCAAACGGACTATGAGCGGGTTGCTGAGATAGGGATGAAAATCACACAGCGCCACAATGGCGGGCTGACGGTTTGCTTTGATCTGCTTTAGGGCCTGCTCGGGGTCGCTAAGGTCGGCCTTGCTGTTGAGCTGCTGGCCGAAGCCCAGATGGTTGATGCCTTCAGTGACAGACCAGCAATGCAGTGAGCAGGCGCGCTTGACAGCAATTCGCGTTAGCAGTTGCAGAGCCCGTTTTTCTTCGAAAGTTTCCAGTATCACGATGGGGATACGGGCGTCGAAGATGAGGTTCAGATCGTGAGTGTCATTCATGGAGGCTAAACATAAGTGGCTCCGCCCCGTCTGACAAGCAGAACTTTTGTGAACACAAAAATGCCGGCCGCAAAGTGCAGGCCGGCAAGCGGAGACCTGATGGGAGATCAGGCTGTGCTGGTTGACAGCTGCTGGCCACGCTCCTGCAGAGAGAGTGCGCCATTACCCTGCAGTGCTACCACGGCTGTGGTTACTACGAGAAACAGCGGGTATTCCCAGCCGCCGCCTTCGGCGTTGAAGACCCAGCCGGCACCGGCGTGTGCCCAGGTCGCACCGAGTGCGATCGGAATCAGGGCAAGTGCCGCCAGGCGGCTTTGATAGCCGAGAACCAGGGCCAGACCACCGACGGCTTCGATCAGAAAAGTCGCGTAGGCCACAACAGCTGGCAGGCCGATGGAGTCAAAGTAGGCGACGGTGCCGGGCAGGGTAAAGACGAAGAGCTTCAGGTAGACACTGTGGGCCAGATATATCACGCCCAGGCTGACGCGCAGCAGGGTGGTTCCGAGAGCTTGATTGTGTGAGTTCATGATCCATTCTCCTTTGATGTTGGGGTGCCGGCTCTGTGTGCCGGCCTTTGCATACTTCAGCCATTGCAGTTTTGCATTTGCACAAAAGTTATAGAATTCGCAAAAATTGCACTTTATATTTGCATTAATGCAATATGGCTCAGGGGCGAATCTGTGTTTCACTGCATCCATGCAAGAGAATCTGCAACGACCTAAGGAGGATTTATGGGATTGCTGGTAGAAGGAAAGTGGCAGGATCAGTGGTACGACACCAGTCAATCAGGT
>JBFKDP010000117.1:0-10727 GCA_041619575.1 Litorivivens sp. | reverse complement strand
CAGTTTGCTATTGAGCATCCAAAGGGTGATGTGCTTGATCAGTCTGCGCACTTCCACCATCATTCGAGTCTGTATTTCGTCGGCCACTTTGTTGTCGAGTTGTTCGATATCACGCCATAAGCTACGAATATCAAACAGATCTCGTGCAACCGTATAGGCGCGGGCGAGATCCTCGAAGCTAGTACCCAATTCATCGTTGAGTCGATGTGCAAAGGCATTTCCCATACGATTGACCAGGCTGTTGGTAATGACCGTGCAGATAATTTCGCGCCGCAAGCGGTGCTTGCCAGTATCCTCAGGAAACGCCTCAGTCAACTTCGCCGGAAAGTAGCGTTGGAGTTCCTGCTTCAGGTAGGGGTCTTCGGGAATGCTGGAGTCGAGTAGTAAACGGTTAATATGAATTTTTGCGTAGGACAGCAGGCAGGCAATTTCCGGACGTGTTAAGCCTTTGCCAGCACTGCGGCGTGCCTGCAGGGTTTTTTCGTCGGGCAGATTTTCCAGCTTTCTATCGAGTGCCGCATCACGTTCCAGGATGCGAATCAATTCGGCCTGCTCACCCAGTCTTTCCGGCGACTGAGCGGCGAGCATGCTGATCGACTGGGTTTGAAGATAATTGTTTATAAGGACATGACGCTCGACGTCTGGCGTCATTTTTTTCAAGAGAGTGTTGCGCTGCTTCATGCTGATCCTGTTGTCAGCGACAACCTGATTCAGAAGGATTTTGATATTGACTTCATTATCCGATGAGTCCACGCCAGCAGAATTGTCAATGAAGTCAGAGTTACAACGTCCTCCGAGCAAGCAAAATTCTATGCGACCAGCCTGGGTCATGCCCAGGTTTCCACCTTCGCCAACGGCCTTGCATTGCAGCTGGTTCGCATTTACTCGTATTGAGTCGTTGCTGCGATCACCGGCCGCCTGATGGCTTTCCGCTTCAGCCTTAACATAAGTGCCAATGCCGCCATTCCAGAGAAGATCAACAGGAGCCTTCAGTATTTCATGGATCAATTCGTCAGGTGTATAGGCCTTGGGTGTCAGACCGAGAACTTCGCAGGCTTCTTGGCTGGGCTTCAGGCTTTTATCGGCGCGAGAAAATACAACGCCGCCTTTGGAAAGCAGCGTCGTATCGTAATCAAGCCAGCTAGAACGCGGCAATTTAAACAGCCGTTGCCTTTCCTCCCACGAAGTGGCGGCATCTGGATTTGGATCTATAAAGATATGCTGATGGTTAAAGGCAGCAAGCAAGCGAACATGCCGGGATAGCAGCATACCGTTACCAAATACGTCTCCGCCCATATCACCAATACCGACCACTGTAAAATCTTCGCGCTGTATATCGCGGCCGGCTTCACGAAAGTGCCGATTTACTGCCTCCCAGGCTCCCTTGGCAGTGATCCCCATCTTTTTGTGGTCATAGCCGTTGGACCCACCTGAAGCAAACGCATCGCCAATCCAGAAGTTCTGCTCTTCAGAAATACTGTTCGCAATATCAGAGAATGCGGCAGTACCCTTGTCCGCTGCTACAACGAGGTAGGGGTCGTCATCGTCATGGCATTTGAGCGCTCTGGGTCGCACAATCTTGTTATTCTGCAGATTGTCGGTAATCGACAGCATCGCCCGGATGAAGGTTTTGTAGCAGGCGATAACCTCTTCTTGAACCGCAGCGCGATCGCCGTTTTGGGGAAGCTGTCTGCATACGAAGCCACCCTTGGCGCCTACAGGGACAATAACAGCATTCTTGACCATCTGGGATTTCACTAAGCCCAATACTTCGGTGCGAAAATCTTCAGGCCTGTCAGACCAACGCAACCCGCCACGCGCGACTTTGCCACCCCGAAGGTGGATGGCCTCTGTGCGTGGAGAGTGTACCCAGATTTCATAGCGGGGCCTGGGCTGAGGTGCTTCGGGTATGTCGCGGGTGGACAGTTTCAAAGCATAGACCGGATTGTCTTGCTCAAGATAGTAATTGCTGCGCAAAGTGGCTTTGATTAAATGTCGCAGGGTGCGAATTAGCCGGTCTGCGTCAAGGCTCTTAACGCCCTCCAGCGCAATCTCAATTTGTTCTTCAAGTTTTTTTCCGCGTTTTTCAACGTCCTTCATGTGAGGTGATAAACGCGTATGAAAGAGGTCGATCAATAGGCGGGCAATACTGCCATTTTCAACCAGCAGTTTACTCAGGTAGGTTTGTTCAAAATTGCTGCCAAGCTGTTTCAAATAGCGGCAATAGCAGCGGAGTAATGCCGCCTCTCGCCAATTCACGTCAGCGCTGATAATGAGCCGGTTGAAATCATCGTCATCACACAACTGCAGAAAGATGGCGACAAAAGCATTTTCGAAGTGGCTGGAGTTATTCCAGAATAGCTGGTTGATATTGACAGCGACCTCGGCGCGAAAGTCCTGCACCCAGTAACGGCTGCCGTCAGCGGCTTCAACAGGGTATAAATCTTCCAATAGCAAACGCAAGCCGAGGTTGTTCAGCCTTGGCTGGATGTCCGACAGAGGGAGTGGTTGCGCCTTAAAGTAGCAGCGCAATTCGATACGGTTTTCCCGCTTGGAAATATCGCGATAGATTCTGACTGAGACTGGTGCGCTACTCGTGTGAAGTTTCTCAAGATGTTCGATATCGGCCAAGGCTTTGTCGACGCTCGTTTTTGCGGTATAGGCGGTCGTAAAGCCATCGGCGTAGTAGCGGTAAATGGCTTGCGCTGTCCGTCGTTCGTAATTGTCCAGTAGCAGCTTTTTGAGCTTTCCATGCCAGCTTTCTGTAATGCCCTCGACCAATTTTTCGAGGGACTGGCTGTCGACACGCAAATGAGAATTGACGGGCATGCGCGCGATCAGTTGCAGACGAGCCATGCGCGAGTCAGTAAAAAAGATATTGAAGTCGCAGCGTTCGGCATTGAGCACGGTCGAAACGACGCTCTGAATTTTTTCACGCACGCTCTGGCTGTAATTTTCGCGGGGAATATAGACCAATATCGAGTGAAAGCGGTGGAATGGGTCGGCACGGCTGAAGACACGTATGCGATTGTGCTCTTCAATGGCTAGCACACCCATTGAGGTATTAAAGAGTGTTTTCGTGCTGCTTTGAAATAGCTCGTCGCGGGGGAAGGTTTCAAGAATTTGCAGGAGCATTTTAGCGTTATGACTGCCCGAAGGAAAATGGGCCATTTCCATCACAGCCTGAATACGGTCAGCCAACAGGGGAATATCCAGAGCGCGACTGTTATAGGCCGAGCGGGTCATTAGCCCATAAAAGCGGTGCTCGCCTGTTAAATTACCTGCCTCGTCAAAATCCTTGATGGCTATATAGTCCATCGGTACAAAGCGCCTGATCGGCGATAACTCGGTTGATTTGGTGATGGTCAGTACGCGCTGGCTGTCCAGGTAGCGCTCAAGTATGGATTGGCGCTCTGAGTTATTACTTATATGATCCCAGGGGGCCGATTCACAAGATAGACCCAGTCGAGATCCCGCAACTTCCTGAAGCTTGGCGTGGCCGCCTCGTCTGACAAGTCGTTGTTCATTGTAAGCGAGAAAAGTCAGGTTGTTGGCGGCAATCCACGTGAGAAAATTGCAGACTTGGCGTCGGGCGCGCGGCTTTAGCGGTGCCCGGGTCAGCTGGTAGTGCTGGTGCAACTCCATGGCTTTATCGCGCATGGCCTGCCAGTTATCGACAGCTGTCTGGATATTATCGAGTGTATCGCGAATTTTCTGTTTGAGGGCCTTGAAGGGTAGTGCATTAATACCCGGCTCTAATTCATACCTCACAAAGGATTCCGCCAGATAATCTGTGTTTTGCTGCTCCTTACGATCCAGTGCGGTAATGTCGAGTAGCTGTCCTCGGCTATTGCGCTTGGCCCAGAGAATAGGGTGGTTTGAAAGTAGTATGGTATAGCCGTTGTCGTAGAACAGGTTTGATATTGAGTCGAAGATAAAGGGACGGTCGCGTGCGACCATTTCAAAAACCAGAGTGCCGCGCTCCTTGTCTGGCGTAATGCTGAGCTTGATACTATCGCCGCGCCGGCTCGTGCCCAGCGCGAGGTGGCTGCGCGTAATGTTCAATAGCTCCCCGGCGGGTCGCTGTTTTAATTCCTCATGGGCAACAATATCCCAATAACGTAAGGCGATATTTTGCAGAAAGTTTCGCTCATCGCTTGGCGCCATTTCCCGAATCAGTTTTTGCAGTCTGCTCAATTTATTTTTCATAGCCGCCCGCTTGCATGCCGTCGCAGGGCATTATGGTGTGGTAAATGGATGTCCTAGGATCAGCTTAGTTAAAGATTGGGCGAATTCAACTAAAGCGGGAGTATTGGCAAGGGGGCGGGCTGAGTTCCCGCCCCGGCAGGATGTCAGGCGGCTTCCGGGTCAAAGGTAATGGGCATGGTTTTCATGCTATTCAGAAAGTCAGAGCGCATAAAGTTTGGCTTTTCGACGAACTTGGGGTTACGCAGGCGAGGAATGAGTTCTTCGAATATAACCTGTAGCTCAAGCCTGGCCAGGTGAGAACCAAGGCAAAAGTGCTCACCAATGCCAAAAGAGCGGTGGTCTTTAGCATTGCTGCGATGAATATCAAATTCGTGCGGGTTGCTGAAGTAGGCTTCATCGCGGTTGGCTGAGGTATAGAAGATCAAAACCTTGTCACCTTTTTTGATCAACTGGCCACCGAGCTCTACATCTTCCATTGCTGTGCGACGAAATTGCATCACCGCCGGTTCGTAGCGGAGAAATTCTTCAACAGCATTTGCTATCAGGGAAGGGTCATCAACCAGCTCCTGCAACTGGTCCGGATTTTCGATCAGCAGCTTCATACCGTTGGCGGTAACGGTACGTGTGGTTTCATTACCCGCAACCAGCAACATCAGGAAGAACTGTGAAAATTCGTCGTCGGTCAGTTGCTCGCCGTCTACAGTACCCGAGACCAGCCTGTCGATCAGGTTGTCACCGCTCACGGCATTGTTGCGGTAATCTTCGAGAATCTTGTAACCGTAGGCAAAAATCTCGGCTGCTGCCATCTTGCCCTCGTCTTCCGTGGTCGACAGGTCGGGGTCGTCTGCGCCAATCATGATATTGGTATTGTGGAAGATCATATGGCGATCCTCCTGTGCAACCCCCATGAGCTCGCAGATCACTTGCAAAGGCAGTTCGGCTGCGACTTCGGAGACAAACTCGCACTCTCCTCTAGAGGCCACCCGGTCAATGATGTCTTTTGCCATGTCACGGATATGGGCCAGCTTAGCTTCAACGATTTTGGGGATGAAGGCTTTGTTGACGATGCGGCGAAATTTCAGGTGGTCGGGCGGGTCCATATTGATGAGCATCATGCGCTGCATCATGACATCTTCTTCAGCTAGCTCCCGTGACAAAGCGGTTCGCGCGGCGGACGAAAACAACTCCGGGTGCTTGGACACGAACTGCAGATCGTCGTATTTGGTCACCACCCAATAACCAACGCCAGTGATTGGGTCTTCTTGCCAGTAGAGAGGTTCCTCCCGGCGTTTTTCTTCGAAAAAAGCGTGGGGAATACCGTCTGAGTAACTATCGGGGTCGAGTAGGTTCAGGTGTGGGCAGCTCATGTTTGGGCTCCGGTCATGATGCAATTGTTATGATCAAGATAATGACTAATAGGTATTAGTTTTACAATGGCCTTTCCTTGAATATTCTGTAATGCGCGGAGTGATTGTTACCACTCGCCGATATTGGCGGCGGAAGCCCAGGGTTCCTGCGGGGCCAGGGCTGGCCCGCGTTGCAGCAATTCGATCGAAATATTGTCCGGCGAGCGGATAAAGGCCATATATCCGTCTCTGGGGGGGCGGTTTATCGTTACTCCACCGGTCTGCAGGCGCTCGCAAGCCTCGTAAATGTTGTCGACTGCGAAAGCGAGATGCCCGAAGTTACGGCCGCCCTGATAGTCCTCCGGGTCCCAGTTATAGGTCAACTCCAGAGTCGGGCTTTTGCTGTCTTTGGCATCGGCTTCATCCTCCGGTGCTGCGAGGTATATAAGGGTGAAGCGGCCTTGCTCGCTGTCGTAGCGGCTGATTTCCTTGAGCCCGAGCAACTCACAATAGAAATGGAGGCTGTCGTCAAGATTGCTCACGCGAACCATGGTGTGCAGGTACTTCATTCGAACTCCCGATCATTCTGTTTTTCAGTTGGCCATGGTAGCAGCTGGACGCGCTGATTGTGAAAACGTCGCCGTCTAAGCTAGAGGAAACTCTTCGGGTCCGCTGACTGATGGGTAGGCGTCGTCCAGGATGGTTTGCATGCGCTTTCGCACTTGCTCTTGGCTGCCGTCCGGGTGGGTCAGAATGTAGAAGCGACCAGCGGTGATGCTCTCAAAAACCAGATCCGCAACCGCTTCGGGCGGCATGGCTGTACTGAACAGGCTGCCAGCCATTTCTTCTATTATAGTGAGCTCGGCCAGACGCTCTGGATCATTCGCCACTTCCTCGCTGACCGGGCGGTTGCGCTCCGAGCGGTAGATATTGGTATTGACGAAAGACGGGCACAGTACCGAGACACCCACATTGCTCGCCCCTTCGCGTCTCAGGTCACCAGCCAGTACTTCGGAAAGGGCGACCACAGCATGCTTACTGACGGTGTAGGGGCCTGTATCCGGGGCGGACATCAGTCCGGCAATGGAGGCAGTGTTGATAATATGACCTTCATTCTGGGCGATCATATGGGGTGTGAATTCGCGGATACCATTGATGACGCCGCGCAGGTTAATGTTTAGCACCCAGTCCCAGTAGTCGAGATCCAGTTCCCAGCATTTTCCGCCGCCGCCGACACCGGCGTTGTTGAACAGCAGGTGTATACCGCCAAAGCTTTCCGTCGCAAGCCGAGCAAGATTGTGGACTGCTTCGGCATTGGCAACATCGGTCACGGAGGTCAATACTTCACAGCCCGGGGTGTGTGAATGGGTACTGCGAATGGCGTCGGCGGCTGCCGTCAACTGTGCACTGTTGATGTCGGCAAGGACGATTTTCATGCCTTCGCTTGCCGCCTTTTGAGCCAGCGCCAGGCCAATGCCTGAAGCCCCACCGGTGATCACGGCGACTTTGCCCTGAAATGATTTCATACTGTTTTCCTGATAGTAGACATATTGCTTGGTAAGACCTCAAACTGCTGGAGTCGGGTCGGCCAGTTTTAGTAGCTGCTTGCCATTATTTTCGCCGGCGAAGAGGCGCTTGAGCGTTGCTGGAATATTCTCAAAACCTTCCTGTATATCTTCGCGGGTTTTAATTTTCCCTTCCAAAAACCAGCTGCCAAATTCATTGTTGAATTCGTCGAGCCTGTCTAGGTAATCGAGCATAATGAAGCCCTGCATGCGTATGCGCCGCGCGACTAGCACCATCAAATTGCTTGGGCCGGGGGCAGGTTCGGCTTCATTGTATGCCGAAATAGCACCACACAGAGCGATACTGCCGTGGTCGGCCATTTGTGAAATACCCGCTTCGAGAATGCTGCCGCCTACGTTATCGAAAAAGACATTGATGCTCATGGGCGCAATTTCCGCCAGGCGGTGGGCAGGATCCACTTCGCGGTAATTAATGGTCTCGTCGACGCCACATTCGTTTTTAAGCCACTCACACTTTTCGGTGCTGCCTGCGATGGCAATAACCTTGCAACCCTTGAGTTTGGCGATTTGGCACACGACAGAGCCAGTAGCGCCGGCGGCACCGGAAACCAGCACGGTGTCACCAGCCTTGGGCCGGGCCACATCCAGCAGACCAAAATAGGCTGTCATACTGGTGCCACCAAAGGCTGAGAGGGCCATTGCCGGCGGTGTGCCGGCTGGAAGCACGTTGAGCTGGGCGGCACTGTTGCTGTCAAACAATGCGTACTCCTGCCAATCGAGAAAGCCCATCACGAGGGCGCCCTCGGGCAGGTCTTCACGGTTGGACTCGACAACCTCGCCAATGCCTGATGCTCGCATGGGCTGGCCGATTTCGACAGGAGGCAGGTAGCTGGGCTTGTCATCCATCCAGCCACGCATAGCCGGGTCGAAACTCAAGTAGAGGTTCTTGACCAGGACTTCGCCGGCATCAAGTTTGGCCTTTTGCCGTGGTGATTCCTTGTATACAAAGGTGCTGTCATCAACAAATCCAGTGGGCCGCTGGTTAAAAATCCACTGACGGTTTATTTCGCTCATCGTTTCTTTACCGTATGCTTTGAAAAGCGTAGACACTACCATGCTGCCAAGGCTGATAACACGCTTTGCCCGCCGCCGACGGTGTTTGTAATGCACTTGTAATCAGGGCTCTACCCGAACGCCTTGTCGCTTTGGGTGAAGAGTTAAAACGATAAAAATTAGAGAATCGGGAGAACCTTGCATGGGGGCACTTTCAGGCATTCGAATCATAGAAATCGCTGGCATCGGGCCTGGCCCCTTTGCCGCTATGCTACTTGCGGATATGGGCGCGGAAGTCATCCGTGTAGAGCGCCCTGGCGGTGACACCTATTACGCAGATCTCCATGAGCTCGATTTTCTCAATAGAGGAAAGCGCTGTATTAGTGTGGACCTGAAAAGCCCGGCAGGTATTGAAGTCGTCAAGCGCCTGTTGAAGACCGCTGATGCCATGCTTGAAGGGTTCAGGCCAGGCGTTATAGAGAAGCTTGGCTTATCGCCGGATGAATGCCTCGGGCTCAACGAAAAATTGGTAGTTGGCCGTATGACGGGCTGGGGAAGGGAAGGTCCACTTGCCCAGAGAGCCGGGCACGATATCAACTACATCGCCGTCGCCGGTGCCCTTCATCCCATAGGTCGAGCTGGGGGTAAGCCCGCGATACCTCTCAATCTCGTGGGTGACTTCGGTGGCGGTGGAATGCTGCTGGCCTACGGGATGGTGTGTGCTTTACTCGAAGCGAAAATGTCGGGCAAGGGACAGGTCGTCGATGCAGCCATGGTAGATGGGGCAGCGCTGCTGATGACCAGTATTTTTTCTGCCTCGCAAACCGATTTTTGGTCTGAGGATCGGGGGACCAATATGCTGGACGGGGGCGCTCCTTTCTATGAGGTTTACGAAACGTCCGATGGCAAATATATGGCCGTTGGTGCGTTGGAGTCGCAATTTTATCAAGTCTTTGTTGAGCGACTTGGCTTGAAGGGGAAATTGGCGAATCAGTACGATGTTGAGCAGTGGCCAACGATGAAAGACGAGATTCAGGCTGTCTTTCTTACGAAAACACGAGACGAGTGGACGGCGATCTTCGAAGACTGCGACGCCTGTGTAAGCCCAGTGCTGGAAATGCGTGAAGCCAGACAGCATCCTCACAATCGCGCCAGAGGCAGTTTCGTCGAACGCAATGGGATCTGGCAGCCCCGCACTGCGCCGCGATTCAGTCGCACTGACGGCGGTGAGGCGGGGAGTGCAGTCCCGGTTGGCTATGACACCAAAGCTATTCTCACGGAACTCGGCTATGCCGACGCCGAACAGCAAGCCTTGTTGGACAGTGCCGCCGTGTCTACGGCGGACAATTAGCTGTTAAGTCGATACTGTGTTAATCGCTAAACATACCGAACAGATAGGCCGTATCGAAATACTCCCAGACTTCAATGATTTTGCCGTCCTTAAAACGAAATAGGCTCTGATAATCGTTGAAATAATCTTTGCCAGTTGAGGTTTTTGCTTCCAGGCTGAAATGCGTGTGAACACGATCCTCTTCTGCGGTCTTGGAGTGATAATGAAATTTCATCGTACCGGGCTGATAGAAGTGGTCGACGTCGCCGGAGAACATGGCCATGACGGCTTCCTTACCATAGTGGTCGCTGCCACTGGATTCGGCGGCCGTGGATTTGGGGAAGTGCCAGGCTATGTCATCGTGAAAAAAGCGGGCAATATTGGCGGGCTTGCCTTGCAGGTGAGCGGACAGCTCCAACTGGAATTCGTTCAGTCGTTGTTTGTTATCAGACATCTTAGTACCGTTGGTAGAGCGTATTATTCGACCGAGTATAGCACTCGCCCTCAGGAGTATTCTTGAAGGAACTATTAATAGTTTTTCATACGCAATCCGGGAGTTCGCAGGCCCTTGCAGAATCTGCTGCCCGGTCTGCAGCGGAAGAAGAGGGCGTCCGAGTGCGACTGCTTCGTGCGATGGAGGCAGGTGCGCAGGATTTGCAGCATTGTGACGGTGTTATGTTTGTAACACCGGAAAATTTTGGTTATCTATCAGGCGGAATGAAAGATTTTTTTGATCGCAGCTATTACCCATGTCATCCAGGCGAGTTCACTCGACCGTATATGCTGATCGTCAGTTGCGGCAATGACGGTAGTGGTGCGGTGCGTCAATTAGAGCGGATAGTAAAAGGCTTTCCTTTGAAAGCCGTGGCGGACCCCCTCATTGTTTGCGGCGAGCCGGACACTGCCGCTCTGGACCGAGCTGCTGAGCAGGGGTTGAGCTTTGCTGCAGGGCTAGCACTGGGGATTTTCTAGTGCGGTAAAGTCCTGTGTGTCAGGCTTGTAATCCAAGCGAAAAACGGAGATGATCTACGAATATGTTTTCGCCGAGAACATGATTTAGTGTGCTTCCTGCCTGAGGAAAGCGCAGAAGTCTCGGTAGAATGCAATTGGCCAATAATAATAGCTGTTTATAATAAGGACGCCTATATGCCTTCTGTTCGGTTTCAGAGTGTTGTGCCTGCTGTTCGTCGGTTTTCACTACTTTTTCTCCCCCTTATCTCGGCTGCTCATGGCGCCGCAGTGCTTGAAGAGGTGCTTGTTACT
>JBFKDP010000116.1:0-10771 GCA_041619575.1 Litorivivens sp. | reverse complement strand
TTGATCTGCGTCGCTAAGTAGCACCGAAACAAACCTGGCTATTAACCTAGCGCATTAATAGCACTACCAAAGACCCTCTTCGGAGGGTCTTTTGCGTTTGAGGTGATTGCTGAGCAATTTGAATATTCAGCGCACAGACGGGCGTTAAATTTCCCGCTGAACTATTCCCAGCCCCCTATTTGTAATATATGATTCGTATATATTTCATATATAGGTGGTCTTGCTATGGGAATTGTTAAAATCAACGACGAACTGCATGAGGAGATTCGCAAGGCGAGCTCAGTCATGGTTCGCTCTATCAATGCGCAGGCTGAGTATTGGATAAAGGTTGGGATGCTCGCTGAGGCAAACCCCACCATGACTTTTTCCGACATCATGCGCGATCAAATGAAGCTGGCCAATGTCGACCTGGGGAAGGTTGTCGGTGGCTAGTGTAGAACTGAAAAGCCCTGAAGAATTGGCTGTCATGCGCGAGTCTGGTCGGCTTTTGGCGACGGTTTTTGACTACCTCGATGGCTATATCGACATTGGCGTCTCCACGATGGAAATTAACGATCTGGCGGAGAGCTATATCACCGATCAGTTAGGTGCCCGACCAGCGAGCAAAGGCCAGTATGGCTATCAGTACGTTCTGAATAGCTCTGTAAACCGCGTGGTATGTCACGGCGTTCCTTCTCATACACAAAAGCTTAAATCCGGCGACATTATCAACGTTGATATCACTTTGGAGCAGGGTGGATTTATCGCGGATTCCAGCAAAATGTACATGATTGGCGAGGTCACTCCGGTCGCCCGGCGTCTAGTGGATAAAACCTATGAGGCCATGTGGGAAGGGATTCAAAGGGTAAAGCCCGGTGCAACGCTTGGTGATATTGGCCATGCGATTCAAAGCCACGCACAGAAACACGGCTATTCGGTTGTACGCGAGTACTGTGGCCACGGCATTGGACGGGAGATGCATGAGGAGCCGCAGGTTCTGCATTACGGTCAGGCGGGTAAAGGTCTGGTACTGCAGGAAGGGATGGTGTTTACCATAGAGCCCATGATTAACCAGGGAAAGGCCAAGGTTAAAGTGAAGAAGGATGGCTGGACCGTGGTAACCAGCGATAAGAAATTATCGGCTCAGTGGGAGCACACCATCGCAGTTACCGCCGAGGGCTATGAGGTGCTGACACTCCGGGCAGAAGAAAAAAGCTGACAGTTATCATTTAACGCGCAGTCACACTTCCAAGCCAAGCTTCTCGTCAAAAAATGATTTCAGGTACAGGCGCTCATTTAAGTGCCTAAAGTTTGCATCACAAGGTGGGTGAGTGCGATATAGCGCAGAATCTTGCCGGTCGCGACCAATGCAATAAACCAGTGCAGAGGCACTCGGAGAAAGCCCGCAAGCAGTGTGAGCGGGTCGCCGATGATGGGCACCCAGGCCAATAACAGGGCGGCAGTGCCGTATTTTTGAAATCGCTGGCGAGCAGCTTGAAACTCTTCCTCTGAAATTCTCAGCCACCGGCTTGAGCTTCCGAGGCTAAGCCCATAGCCCAGTGCGTAATTGACCAGCGCGCCTAAACAGTTACCGATGCTGGCTGTGATTACCAGTGCGGTGGGGTCTAGGCCGCTGACCAGAAGGGAGGCAAGTACTACTTCGGAGCTAAGTGGCAAAATGGTAGCGGCTAGAAAGGCGGCGATAAAAAGCCCGGCGTAGCCATATTCACTGAGGAATTCCATCAGCTCGCCAGCACCGTCCAGTTCACTTCGCATTCACTCTTGTCGCTGGAGAAATACGCAGAGCCTTCGGTGAGTGTCAGTGACAGCTCCAAGGTGCGCTCAACCATGCCTGCAAGCGCCTGCACGTCGGCCCAGTCGAGCTGTAGTACACGGGCACCGCTGGCGCTGAGTGCACCGCCGTCCTGTTGCCACCAGACTGGGGATTTGGCGTTAAAGCTGTAAATGCTAAGCTGGTTGGCAATACGTGATGCCTTTTTGATGCGCTCCGGGCTAGGTTCCCCCACATCAATCCAGTGTTCGATGCGCCCATCGAGTGTTCGAATCCAGAGATCGGGTTCGTCTATTGTGCTCAAGCCACGCCCAAAGGCAATGCCGTCGGACAGGTTGTCGCAGTACGCCAGCACACGCACCACCATCCGCTCCAGCGTTTCCGAGGGGTGCTGAGCCACGGTCAGGTTTACGGTTTCAAAGCGATTGCGATCCAGATCGGACAGCATGATCGTGAATTTGTAGATGGTGGGCTTCAGCGCCATAGGGCTTCCTGGAGGGATGATCGCAGGCGCGCAGCTTGCCCAAACTGCGCGCATTCTTCAACGGCTATTCTCAAACCCGCCTGAACAAGTCAGGGGAATTCTATCGCGATGGGGTTTACACCGTTTGCGGTAAGGGCGACGGTTACGCTGCTCTGGGTCGCTTGATAGAGCTGCCCCTGAGCAAGTACCTGAGTGTTGGGAGCCAGTCCGGTCAGTGTTAGTGACACATCGCTGTCGGTGGTGACGGAGAGTGCTTTGTCCGAACGCGCTGCAATTCCTGCCAACTCGAGGTCGACGCTCAGTGCGCCTACGTTTTGCAGCTCAAGGCTGAGCAGGCCGTTTGCCGCTGGTGCCTCTCCAAGTTGCCAGCTCTGAAACTCGTGAATATGTGGACCGGTTTGGGCGATGCGTGGGCTGCTGTTCTGATCCGGGCGAACCTGCGGATTAGTGCCATTGGCGACGGGGGCCGGGCTTATAACGCTGACGATCTCGCGCTCTGGCAAGGCGCCAGACACGGCGTGCACACGCCCCGCCCGAGGGGGAATCGTGGTCTGCGTGAAGCTGTTGGTGAAGGTGCACTCGCGCCCGGTTTGGCTGGGGCTGGGTTCATAGCCCTGCACAGGTGCGTCGGGGTCAGCAATTGCCAGTCCGTCAATCCACCAGGCACCATCGGCGCCCAGACCAAATCCCGGATGCTGGTCGTTGCCGGTAAAGCGGTAAATAATTTCACCGGGATTGAGTTTGTTTGCAGTGGGCGCCTTGTCGGCTTCAGTGCTGGCACCAATCAGCCAGTCTGTTGCGGCGGCAAAGGCCGGGTATTGTCCGTCTTTGAGTACCCAGGCGACGTGGTCTTCGGCCAGGTAGTGGTCAAAGGTGTACTGGTAGCCGAGGGCCTTTATGCGATTGACGGTATCGCGCTGTTGCGTGATGGGAATCAGTTGATCCAGTGAACCCGCTGCGTGGTAGTAGCCATTCCACTTCAGGTTTTCCAGTTGTATTTCTCCAAAACAACCGGGAATGCTGCCGTTCTGGTCGGCTATGCCGGGTTCGTCGGACTGGGCACCAGCCAGAATCACACCGGCGGCAAAGACGTCCGGGTATTTGATCATCAGACGCTGGGAGCCCAGTGCACCCATGGAAAAGCCCGAGGTGAAGGTTCTATCAGGGTCGAGGGAGTAGCGGCGGGCAACATCGCGCCAGGCCTCCCAGAGGTCGACACCCGAGGCAAATTCGTAAAAGCCCGATACACCGCGGCCCAATACGGTCAGGCAAAAGGACTGGCGTAAATCGTTGCAGGTTTCACGATGAAAGTTGGGCATGGTGGCCCGATACTGCATATAGTTCTGGGTAAAGCTGTGCAACACGAGGGTCATCGGCGTCGCCTGACCCTCAAGGTAGCCGTCAGGCACCCACAGGCCATAGGGCTGGAGTCTGTCGTAGTAGCCTGCGTAGAGCGACATGTCATCGCTGTGTTGAGCGGTCTGGTGAAGGGTGGCGTCAGAGCCGGTGTATATGCCCCCACGACCAAATTCCGCGGGCCCAAGTGACGACTGGTACCAGCGTACCGAAAACTGTGGAACGTTTGGTTCTGCTTCGTCCGTGCCAAATTTGGCGGGGTCCAGACTCAGCGAAAATGCGCTGATATCGCCACCGGCCAGACTCTGGGCCTGGTTATTGCTCATCCAGAAATTATTTTCAAAGGGTTCATCCTCGTAGCTGCGAAAGCCGAGGTTGTAGACCGGAGGCGAGAAGAGCAGGCCGCCCAGGGGCACCATGTTGGTAAAGAAGGCGCCGTTGCCATCGTTCAACCCTGACAGCGCATAAACGGTAAAAGCATCGGCCGGAATGTCCAAGGTGGTCTTGGGGATTTTGGCGATAAAGCTTTGGCTGTTGAGGTCGACCGCGATGTCGCCAATTCGATCAAGTGTATTGGCGGCAATATCACGCAAGAACACGCCATTTACCGAGATCAGCAGTATCTTGTCTACACCGGCGGTGCGGATGTTGGGAATATCTGTCCAGCCCTGAGAGAGTCCCCCGGCTGTTCCGGTACTGGCATCGTTATCGATATCCAGAGCAAAGGCGATAATCGGAGCCTGCGGGTCGGCCAGTGTTACCCAGTCAACCCGCCAATAGCTGAAGTCATCGTCGCTGCCGACTGCCAGCGCAAAGATATCAGCGCCGTTGCCTTGATAGGGGTCATTGTCCGCGCTGTAGCTGGCCTCGCTCATGTCCGGGCCGGGAAAGTCCGGATCATTCACGCCAACTCTTGGGTAGGTCAGGCTGCCGGCGTTGGGTGTTTGCAGGTTGTGAGCGGGTGGTGCGCCGCCGAATGCACCGTAGGCGTCATAGATAAAATCTGTCCAGTAAAAGGCGCCGCCGAAATAGCGGCCAGTACCAGAGGTTTGCGACAGACCGTCGGCAAAGGGCCAGAGCGCAGTGTCGGGCGAGGGTTTTGAATCGAGGGGGCGCTTGGCTGCATCGGGTACGCCGGCGGGCATTCTTGCCAGTACCGCGTCGGGGGTCGATCCGCCGCCATTTCCACCTCCATTCCCGCCACCCGTGCTGCTGCCGCTGCTTCCCGCGGATGAACTGTTGCTACTGCCATTGCAGGCGGTTAACAGGAATAGGGAGACGAACGCGAGGCAAAGCAGGCGAGGCATGGTTGAACTCCGGGCACTTATGTTTGTTATGCGCCTAGCTTACCACCGCTGCCGTGCTTGAGAAGCTGCTTTGAGAGTAAATAGTTCCGGCGAAGTTTAAACCGCTAGCTCCGGCAGGTTGCGGAACTGAGCAAGCGCTTCCGGATTGGCTAAAGCGTCCGTATTTTTTATCTCTTCACCGTGCACCACTTTGCGTACGGCTAACTCGACAATTTTGCCGCTGATCGTCCGGGGAATATCCCTAACCTGAATGACTTTTGCCGGTACGTGGCGCGGCGTGGTATTGCTGCGGATGCACTGCTTGATGGTGTTGGTCAGTTCGTCAGTCAGTGCGATGCCTTCGCGCAGTACAACGAAAAGAATGACACGCACGTCGTCTTCCCATGCCTGACCAATTACAACGCTGTCGAGTACTGCATCGACTTTTTCAACCTGACGATAAATTTCAGCGGTGCCGATGCGCACGCCGCCGGGATTGAGTACGGCATCGCTGCGGCCGTGGATCACCATGCCGCCGTGAGGCGTAATTTCACCGTAGTCGCCGTGGGCCCAGATATTGGGGAACTGGGAAAAGTAGGCATCGTGAAAGCGACTGCCGTCGTCATTCCAAAAGCCCAGCGGGCAAGACGGGAAGGGTTGTGTGCAGACCAGCTCGCCCTTTTTGCCAACGACGGATTGGCCGTTGTCGTCCCAAATTTCAACAGCCATACCCAGGCCAATACACTGTATTTCACCCTTGAAGACGGGCAGTGCGGGGTTGCCCAGCACAAAGCAGGAAATAATGTCAGTGCCGCCGCTGATGGAAGAGAGGCAGACATCGCGCTTAAAGTCGCGGTACACATAGTCGAAGCTTTCATGGCTCAGGGGTGAGCCCGTGGACAGTATGGTTTTCAACGACGCCAGCGAGTGCGACTCGCGAGGTTTGACGCCTGCCTTTTCCAGTGCGGCAATATACTTAGCGCTGGCGCCGAACACAGTGATGCCTTCGTTATCAATCGCATCAAGCAGGCGGCGACCATTGTCGGCAAAGGGTGAACCGTCGTAAAGCAATATGGTGCATTCAGTTGCCAGACCGCTGACCAGCCAGTTCCACATCATCCAGCCGCAGGTGGTGAAGTAAAACAAGACATCGTCCGGGCCGATATCGGTGTGCAATCGATGCTCTTTCAGATGTTGCAGCAATGTGCCGCCCGCCGAGTGGACGATACATTTGGGTACTCCCGTGGTGCCGGAAGAGTACATGATATAGAGCGGGTGATCGAAGGGCAGCGCTTCAAACTCTAGTGCTTGGGGATCGTCGCTGAGAAATGCGTCGAAATATGTGGCCTTGGGGATGGTTGAGATATCGCAGCTATCACCCAGTACAGGGGTGATAACGACGTGCTTCAGACTGGGCAGTTGTTCGGCAATGTCTTTAATCCGATCGAGCGTACTGATGGTTTTGCCGTTGTAATAGTAGCCGTCTACGGCAAACAGAACACTGGGCTCAATTTGCGCAAAGCGGTCCATGACTCCCTGCAAACCAAAATCCGGTGAGCAGGACGACCAGATGGCGCCGAGACTACTGGCCGCGAGCATGGCGATAACGGTATCGGCGATGTTTGGCATAAAACCGGCCACGCGATCACCCTGGGTGACTCCCGAGTTTTTTAGGGCATCGGCAAGCTGCTCAACTTTGTCGTAAAGTTGTCGAAAGCTCAGTTGCTGGCGTTCACCATTTTCCAGCAGTGAAACCAATGCAATCTTGTCGTCGCGTCGGCGTAGGAGGTTTTCAGCGAAGTTCAAGCGTGCGCCGCTAAACCACTTTGCGCCTGGGAACTGCTCAGGGTGCGTAAGCACCTCTTGGTAGGGCTGCTGGCTGCGTACCTCACAAAATTTCCAGACGGATTCCCAGAACGTCTCGCTATTCTCGACACTCCAGCGGTGTAACTCGGCGTAGGATGGAAAGTGGGTATCAAAGCGTTGTTCGATTTCGCGGGCAAAGCGGTTCAAATTGGCGGCGCGAAGACGCTCGCTACCGGGCTGCCACAGTGCTTTTTTCATGTTCGAAGGCCTTTTAACGTTTTGCTGCGAGGGCGTTGGCGACGCGTGACTGGCTGGGGCGCCCCAGCGTGCGTGAAATGGCCATGCCTGCATCAATCAATGCGTCCAGATCTACACCGTGCTCGATGCCTAGTCCATTGAGTAGGTAGACAAGATCCTCGGTGGCGACATTGCCCGTTGCGCCTTTGGCGTAGGGGCAACCGCCCAGGCCAGCAACCGAGCTGTCGACGACGCTGATGCCCATTTGCAAAGAACGCAAGATATTGGCGAGTGCCTGGCCGTAGGTATCGTGGAAGTGCACGGCCAGTTTGTCGATAGCGATGTCTTTGGCCACGGTTTCAATCAGCTTTTCACTGTCGGCTGGGGTGGCAACGCCAATGGTATCGCCCAGTGATATTTCGTAGCAGCCAAGATTCAACAAGTCTCTGGCGACCTGGCTTACCTTGTCGGCTGATACGCTGCCTTCGTATGGGCAGCCCACAACACAGGAAATATATCCGCGAACAGGGAGTTTTGCCTGACTGGCTGCTTCCATGACCGGTGTAAAACGCTGCAGGCTTTCTTCGACAGAACAGTTGACGTTCTTCTGCGAGAAAGCTTCAGAGGCGGCGGCAAATACGGCAATTTCTTGGGCGCCGGCCTCCAGCGCCCGCTCGAAGCCTTTCAGGTTTGGCGTCAGTGCGCTATACACAACACCGGCTTTGCGCGAGATGCCTGCGAACACTTCCTCGCTGTTGGCCATCTGCGGCACCCATTTCGGGTTGACGAAGCTACCGGCTTCAATGTTGCTCAGCCCGCAGTCGGAAAGTTGATTGATCAGCGTAATTTTATCGCTGGCCTGCAGCGCCTGCTTTTCGTTTTGCAGGCCATCGCGGGGGCCTACTTCAACGATACGAACGCGTTTTGGGTAGTTCATTCGGCTGCCTCAAATTCGAGTAGTTGTACACCGCCGTCAACCAGCTCGCCGGCGTCGAAATTGAAGGTCAGGACTTTGCCATCACAGGGCGCGGTAATACTGTGCTCCATTTTCATGGCTTCCATAATCAGCAGGGCATCGCCTTTTTTAACGGCTTGGCCGGGTTTGGCCACCTGCGCGACAATGGTTCCGTTCATGGGTGCAGTGAAATGGTCGGTGGCTTGCGAGGCATCGTGTTCGCCGGTGTCGGCTTTGGCGCGCTGGAACGTAAAAGCCCTATTGGCCAAGTACAGGCTGTAATCATCGCCGTGTTTGCTGACGCTGGCCTTGATCCGATGACCATCGATGGTGGCAATCAGGTCGCTATTGCTGAACGTTGCGCGGGCGTTTACTGGGCGATCGCCAATAGTCAGGATAAATGCCTGCTCGGCTGGCTTGCTGCTGGCCAGTGCCTGAGCATGTATCTCGATTTCCTGCTCTTGCCAACGGAGTTTAACCGGGCAGTGAGAACCCGCATTTGCGCGCCAGCCAAAGGCTGAATTCCAGGGAGAGTCGACGCTTCGGGTTTGTTGTCTGTGTAAGGTGCGCTCTTGATCCAGCAATACGTAGAGCGCCGCCATGGGTATGACGGTCTGCAGATCTTCGTCGTGTTGGTCTGGTGCTGTATGAAACAGCTGGTCGCTGTGTTTATCGATAAAGCCTGTGTCCAACTCAGCGCGTTCGAAAGCAGGACTGTGACTGATGTTGTACAGAAAATCGATATTGGTGGTTAATCCGCCAATGCTGTAGTCCGCCAATGCATGCTGTAGACGTTTTAATGCACGCGTACGGCTTTCGTCCCAGCAGACGAGTTTGCTGATCATGGGGTCGTAGTAAACGCTGATGTCGTCGCCTTCGACGACACCGGTATCGATACGAACGTGTTCACTTTGGCGTGGCTCGCGCAGAAAATTCAGCCTGCCGGTTTGGGGCAGAAAGTCGTTGGCGGGATCTTCGGCGTAGATACGGGCTTCAAAGGCATGCCCCCTGATGTGCAAGTCTTCCTGTCGACAGGGCAAGGTTTCACCGCTGGCAACGCGAAGCTGCCACTCAACGAGATCCTGGCCGCTGATCATTTCCGTGACTGGGTGTTCTACCTGCAGGCGGGTATTCATTTCCATAAAGTAGAATGCGCCGTCGCTGTCGAGCAAAAATTCAACGGTGCCGGCGCCGACATAATCGATGGCTTTAGCCGCGCGAATTGCCGAGTCGCCCATGGCTTTGCGCAGTGCTTCGGTCATTCCCGGTGCGGGTGCTTCTTCAATAACCTTTTGATGTCTGCGTTGTATGGAGCAGTCGCGTTCAAACAGGTGGACGGCGTTACCGTGGGCATCGCAGAAAACCTGAATTTCAACATGGCGTGGACCAGTCAAATATTTTTCGACCAGCATTTTGTCGTCGCTGAAGGACTTCATGGCTTCGCGCTTGGCTGCGTCGAGTGCAGCGGAGAACTCTTTCTCCGACCATACCTGACGCATGCCCTTTCCGCCACCACCGGCTGCAGCCTTTAACAGCACCGGGTAGCCCATACTGTCAGCGGCGCCCTTGAGCACGGCCTCGCTCTGATCGTCGCCGTGATAGCCGGGCACCAGTGGTACACCTGCTTTTTCCATAATGGTTTTTGCAGCAGATTTCGAACCCATCGCTTCAATGGCGCCAACCGGGGGGCCAATAAAGACGAGTCCCGCTTCATCACAACGGCGACGAAAGGCGGCATTTTCTGACAGAAAGCCGTAACCGGGATGGATAGCCTGAGCGGCGGTTTTTTGGGCTGCCTCGATGATGCGTTCGAATTGCAGGTAAGACTCAGCAGCGGGCGCAGCCCCAATATGAATCGCTTCGTCTGCTAGGGTAGTGTGGAGCGCGTCTTGGTCGGCGTCGCTGTATACCGCCACGGTTCGAATGCCGAGCTGTTTGGCGGTGCGAATAATGCGGCAGCAGATTTCACCGCGATTGGCGATCAGAATTTTACTAAACATGTTTTTTCACCCAGTTCGGCGGTCGCTTTTCCAAGAAGGCTTGCAAGCCTTCCTGGCCTTCGTCAGAAACACGTATATCGGCAATGCGTTTGCAGCTGTCGGCGGTCAAGACATCGTCGATTGGCTGGTTGTCGTAGTCCTGTATCAGCGCTTTGGCCGCGTTAATTGCCGCTGGGCTGTTGGCCAGCAGGGCCTCACACAGGTCGTCGATAGTGGCATCGAGTTCGCTTTCGTTAACCACTTGTGACAAGAGGCCAAGTGAGAGTGCGGTGGCGGCGTCAAAACGTTCGCCCGTTAAAAAGTAACGACGGGCGGCACGCGTGCCAATGGCCTGCATCACATAAGGGCTAATCGTGGCGGGAATCAATCCGATTTTGACTTCACTTAAACTGAAACTGGCGCGTTCACTGCCCACCGCTATATCACAGCAGCTGATAAGACCCACAGCACCCCCAAAGGCTGCGCCCTGAACCCGCGCAATGGTGGGTTTGGGAAATGCGTTCAGGGTCTTGAGCATGCCGGCCAGTTCCCCAGCGTCCTGTAGATTGTCCTCGTAGCTGTAGTCTGCCATACGTTGCATCCAGCCCAGATCACCACCAGCGGAGAAACTTTTGCCTTCACCGGCGAGTATTAACACGCGAACGTTGGGGTTGGCGGCAAGCGAACGCAGTGCAGCGCTGATTTCGAGAATGAGGGCATCGTCAAAGCAATTGTGTTTCTCCGGGCGATTCAGGGAGAGCGTGGCGACGCCGCGATTGTCGATGGTTTGGAGTAAATTGCTCATAGTCGTTGCCTATTGTTTGTTTCAGGCAGGGCCGTTTGGCCCCCTTGGAGGCGCCGAGAAGCGCAGAGCAACACCGGAAAGAGCGAGCACTG
>JBFKDP010000115.1:0-10777 GCA_041619575.1 Litorivivens sp. | reverse complement strand
GCACATCTTCATTCAGCGCTATTTTGATCACAAGCACGCGCAAACTAGGCTGCAGCACTGGGTCTGCAGTCCTCAAAACTAACAGAAAACTATTGTCACCGTCTCTATTTTCAAACCCTGCCATTCGGGACATCCTTTACGTTTTTATGGACTGTAAAGTGCTCAAAAAGTGTGCTTCACTAGCAGTCAGCCTGCAATTACGTTCCCTGCCAGCGCACTCGGCAGGGGCACTGCGCAAAGGCAGAACCAGATAAGCGAAAAAAATAAGAAATAGGCATCACTGGAGGCATTGGCAATGAACCCGATTACTTTAGCTGCATCCCTGATCATCGTAAGCCTGCTTGTATCACTATCTTTGGCCTATCGACACCCGCGACAGTAAGCTCAGGCTCTGGCGAGTTCACCGGCAAGACAGCGATAAGCCTTGAGGTTGTAGGCAAAGCCGACGTGACTGGAGTCAACCTGGTGGTAACGAACGTGGCCGTCATTCTTTAAGCGTGTAATCTGCGTTGACACAATGCCGTCGCGATCACTATAGATGACCGAGATGGGAACTGAGCGCTCGACGAGTTCAGCCTTACTGTTCCAACCCTCATAATCCTGCGCTTCCAGAGGAACCGTGCTGCCGCTGATTTTACGCATGACATCAAACAGCGCCGTGCCGCGTGGATCACCGAAGGGAGAACCCAAGGTTATTACCTGACGAACCATCGCTGGAACCTGCTGAGAAACATCCACGGCATAGACACCGCCTAGACTCCACCCCACCAGCGTCACCGGCCGCCCCGTCTGCGCGTATATCTGCCCAACACGACGAATCACAGAGCGCACCATCGTTTCGCGAAAGCGGCTTGCGTCATCCACCGAGCGGATACGCTGACTGCCGTTATCCAGATTCCGGCCCATCTGCAACTTGTAAGGAGAATAGCCACAGGCTTGCAAAAAGCGCCTGACACCCGCCATGGAGCCGTCAGCGCCACCATAACCTGGCAAGGTCAGCACAGGTCGGCCATCACCCGCAGGAGTCTTGCGCGCCAAGGCCATTAGCCCCAGTACAGCAGCGCCAAATTCACCGGATGCACGCAGCGGCTCGCTCAGGGTAGTCCCCAGTCGGGGCCGGGATAACTGCAGGGCAGCGCGATCAGATAAAGACATCACCGTTCTCCAGGCCCAGGTGCAACGCGCCAAAGTTTCGGGCGAAGGGCGTCGGATTATTCGCAACATGAGCCCTGGCGGTATGAATATCCAGAAAGCGCTGCTGGATTTCGCTGCCGAGAAACACCGAACGACCGCCGGCAGACGAGAACAAGCTATCAACCACTCCCATACTGCGCTCGATCACCTGCGCGGCCTGGTAACGGTACTTGGCCCGGTCGAGCAGTGGAATCTCCTCTCCTCGCTCAATCTGAGCCTGCATCAGGTCGAAGTTGCGGTACAGCAGCGCCTCCATCTCATCGATTGTGCTGGCCGCTGCCGCAATCCGCTCCAGCGTCGAGGTATCGCCGGCCAGCTTGGTTGGATCTGCACTGGCCTTCCCTGTGGCGCCCTCGATTGCCAGGTCCAGTGCCGCCTTGCAGGCACCAATCGCCGGTGTCGAAACTGTGCGAATAAACAGCTGCGCCCAGGGAAAGCGATATAGGTTCTGTGGATTCACCGCAAGACCGGGGTTGGTGCCCAGAAAGCCATCCATCTGTTTGTGGGTGCGATAGTCCGGCACGAAAACCTCTTCGACCACAACATCATTACTGCCGGTGCCTTGCAGCCCCATCGCCTGCCAGGTATCGACAATTTGATAATCCTCGCGCGGCACCAGAAACGTTCGGTAACCTTCGCCGGGAATAATGCCACCGAGCAGAGCCCAGGTGCAGTGATCACTGCCGCTCGACCAGCCCCAGCGACCGCTAAAGCGAAAACCGCCCTCGACCGGCTCCACTTTCCCCATCGGCGCATAGCTGGATGAAACTCGTGTATGAATATCCTCACCCCAGACATCCTGCTGGGCGCGGTCATCCATCAAGGCCAGCTGATAGGCGTGGACTGCCACAATGCCGCAGGCCCATGCAGTCGACATGCAGGCTTCGGCAATAAGCATCTGCATCCGGAAAAAATCTTGTGGCGACAACTCATATCCGCCGTAACGTTTGGGCTGCAATGCCAGAAAAAAGCCCGCTTCCTGCAGCTCAGCAACGCTTTCGTCAGGCACCCGGCGAAGATTTCGTGTTTGTTCTGTACGCGTGCGAAAACCATCCTGCAGCCCCGCCAAAGCATCGGCCATTATGATCGCCTGATGTAAAGGCTCACGATCCACTGTATTCATTGTATGCTCCCGTTTTCACTCTCGATGACTTTACGCAGCACACAGCGCCGCGGATGAAGCGCGCAAGCTCAGTAAAATCGCGTATTGCCTTGCGCTGCCGCCTCAGGGTCTAGCTGGCAAGAGCGCTTCGATAGCCTCGGCGACAACGGCTGATCCAGGCCTGATACCCGCCGCAAACTCCGCGACATAGTTGCCCCTGCGGTCAATCAGATACTTGCTGAAATTCCACGATGGCTGCTGTGCACCGCTATGCACGAGCGACCGGAAAAACGCGTTGGCATCGGCGCCGGCCACAGCGGAGCTTTCCAGCATGGTAAAACTCACCCCATAATTTACGTAGCAGAGCTTTGCCGTTTTTTCGGCATCCGCGTACTCCTGACGAAAATCGTTAGACGGAAAACCCACAATAACCAACCCCTGCGATCGATAGCGCTGATACAAGGCTTCAAGCTCCGCAAACTGCGGCGTGTATCCACAGCGGCTGGCCGTATTGACTGCCAAAATGACCTTACCGGTAAACTCCCGGCAAAAATCAACGACCTCACCGCTGCCTAGGCGGGAGTGCTGGTACTGCAGCAGCGGCGAACACTCAGCTGACGCCAATATTGGCAGCGATAACAGCAAGACCAGCCCATATTTCATTTACGCTCCTTTCACCACGTCCTGCCGCCGCGGTGACAAGTCAGGTTTGGCATATTCCATCCGGCAATGGCGCTGGCTGCGGTGGTAGCTGTCCAGGCCCGATACCGCAACCGTCGTGGCAGCTTCAATATCAATATAGCCATCCTCTCCAACGATGGCTTCGTCTAGCTCCACCCAGACAACTTCACCAATAACCAGATGCGTGCCATTAATCTCCAGCTTGCGCTCTTCACGCAGCTCCAGGCCCATACTCAGAGGTGATTCAGCAACCGCCGGGGCGAGAAAGTCAGGAATAGCTCGCCGCGTCAGCCCCACGGCATCAAACTCCGAAATATCCGCGGGATAGCGCGCCGCGGTCTGGTGCGCGCGTTCAACCGCGTTGGCACCGATATGATTTAAAGTATAGACCCCCGTTTCCAGAATATTGGACAAGGTGTGGCGTTCGGCAACATCCGGCCGGATAACAAGCATAATCAGAGGCGGGTGCGAGCCAAGATGGACCGCCGACGTCATAATCGCGAGGTTATCGCGGCCCGAGGAATTACTGGTCCCCACCAGGTTACCGGACTTAAATCCCGTCAGGGAATTGGCAAAGGCTGCGCGGTAGCGCGACTCCCACTGTGCAATCGTGGGCCCCGGAATATGCATAGATCACCTTCGAGTCGGTTGAATAGGGTATACGGAATGTGAGGTAGTACGGATGATAGGCTTTAGCGATTGGACTTACTCTCATCGCGAAACTGCGCCGGCGTTTTGCCAGACCAGCGTTTAAACGCTTTGACAAAGGCACTCTCATCGGAAAAGCCCAAGCGCTCGCTGGTTTGCGCAACACTGTCACCGGCCCGCAGGTGCTGCTCCGCCAATTGCTGCAATACCGATGCTCGCAGCAAGCGGAAGCTACTGCCCTCTTCCTGCAGCTTGCGCACCAGATGACGGCCACTCAGCTCCAGCTGCTCGGCAACCAATTCCTTACCCCAGCGCGGGTGTTGCCGCAGAATATGCTGCACTTGCATAGCTAGACCGGCACTGTCGAGACTGCCGAGGATGTCATCGGCCAGTCGCAGGAGGTGGTCCCGCAAGGTCGCGTTGGCCTGAATCAATGCCAATTCGCTGAACCTGCGATCAAAGCAAAGGGCATTGACCGAATTGTCAAAAGATACAGGCACACCGAGGAGTTCGGTATAGCATGCCTCAGCACTACCCGCGGGCGCCCTAAAGCGTATCTCGCGCACCGCAAACTGCCCACCGGATACCCAGCGCGCCAGATTCAGCACGCAGGCCATCACCGCTTCAACCCGCTCGCGCTGCCGCCTGTCATAGTGAGGCTCGTAGGCCAGCAGGCACAAATCGCCTTGATAGCTGAGACTGAAATCGCCGCCTTCACCGACAATGGGGTGATACTCGACCAGAAGATCCAGTGCCTCGCCCAACGTTTCACAGCTCATCAGCAGCATACCGACCAGATCAAGATGGCCGACATGCAAGGAAAGACCTAGCTGCAAGCCCACCAGCGGTTCATCCGCAGCCTCACAGTAGACCTCCCACAGCTCGTCCTGTAATGTCAGGGGGGTACGACCGTCGGCTGGCAGCCGCTCCCGCAAAACCTGCGGCAGCTCAATACCCGCGCGCTGGGCGGCCTGCAGAATACCTTGGGTAAACTGCTGGGTAACACTGGGTTGAAGAACTTGCGAAGCCATTCGCGTGGCTGCTTCCTTTGTACCGACGGCGCACGTCTGCCGCTTATTGCAGTCGCCGTCCCCAATTAACCTGTGCCTGTCCTGTAAAAGCCATTTCCTATCGATAGGAGTCAATTAAGCTTATAGTTGGTGCCACTCACCAACGTGCAGGCACATCAATAACCATAATATACCGGAGAGTATCCAGCATGTATGCCGTCATTGGTGCGGGGCCTATGGGTCTGGCCGCCGCCCGCAATCTGCAAAAATACAATATTCCCTTCCGCGGCTACGAATTGAATAGCGACGTGGGCGGCTTGTGGGATATCGATAACCCGCACAGCACCATGTACGAATCAGCCCACCTGATCTCCTCCCGGCATATGACCGAGTTTGCCGAATTTCCTATGGCAAAAGATGGGGCACCCTACCCTCATCACTCCGAGCTGCGCCAATACTTTCGCGACTACGCAGCGCACTTTGGCCTGTATCAGCACTACCAATTTAACACTCGTGTCACGGGGCTGAAGCCCGACGGAAAGGGCGGCTGGACTATCAGCAGCGAGTGTCAGGGCGAGACGACCACGGAACATGTAAAGGGCGTGCTGATCGCCAACGGCACGCTGCACCACCCCAACATGCCCACACTGCCGGGCACCTTCCGCGGCGAGCTAATGCATTCTTGTGACTACCGCAATGCCGAGGTATTTGCGGACAAACGCGTGCTGATTGTTGGCTGCGGCAACTCCGCCTGCGATATTGCCGTCGACGCGGTGCACCGGGCAAAATCGGTAGATATCGCGGTGCGCCGCGGCTATTACTTCCTGCCAAAGTTTATCGCGGGCAAGCCTACGGATACATTGGGCGGCGCCATCAAACTGCCAAGACCCCTCAAGCAGCGCCTTGATGCGGCATTAATCCGTATGGTAGTCGGAAAACCGTCCCAGTACGGATTACCGGACCCGGACTACAAAATGTATGAGTCGCACCCGGTTATCAACTCACTGGTCTTGCACCATATTGGTCATGGCGACATCACACCACGACGGGATATTACATCGGTGGAAGGTTCAAGCGTGACCTTCAGCACCGGTGAAAGCGCCGACTACGACCTGATTCTTATGGCCACGGGCTACCACCTGCACTACCCCTTTATCGACAAGAAACACCTGAACTGGAAAGACGGCGGTGCGCCCTCGCTTTACCTCAACATATTCCACCCCAAGCAGGATTCGCTGTTTGTGATGGGCATGATTGAAGCGGCTGGCCTGGGCTGGGAAGGCCGCAATGAACAGGCCGAGATGGTCGCGCTCTACATCAAACAGCGTGAAGCCGGCCGAGACAGCGCACAGCAGATGCACAAGACGATCCGTGAATTTGGCGGCGAACGTCTCGACGGCGGCTACAACTACCTCGACCTGGAGCGCATGGCCTACTACGTCCACAAGGACAGCTACCGCCAGTCGGTTGGCGATCATATTCAATCATTGAAACGCGACTTGCCGGCCAACGAGCATCCTCAATGAGCGAATTCAGCAATCTTGAGGTCGCCTTCAGTTCACAAAACCTGTTGGTGTTAAATGCTATTTTGGCCGGCATGATCTTTGGCGTCTCGCTGAAATTGACACCGGCCGACTTTGCGCGGGTTGTGCGGCAACCCCGCGCTCCAATGGCAGGACTACTGGCCCAATTTGTCTTGCTGCCCGCGGGCACCTGCCTGGCAACTGCATTGCTCAATGTGCCCGCAGAACTCGCACTGGGAATGATACTGGTAGCGTCCTGCCCCGGCGGCAGTTTTTCCAATGTCATGACCTGGCTGAGCAAGGCCAGCGTGCCGGTATCCGTCACCATGACCGCTGTTTCAAGCCTTGCCGCTATTGTCATGACACCGTTTAACTTTGCGCTCTATGGCTACCTCAACCCCCACACCAGAACTTTGCTGCGCGATATCGCCCTCGATCCGGTAAATCTGATTGCGCTGGTTGCGTTGGTGCTGGTGATGCCGCTGATACTGGGCATGCTGATTGGCGGCCGCCATCCGCAACTGGCGGAGCGGGCTGACAAACCCATGCGCGTGGTGACGCTGCTGGTCTTTCTCTTGTTCGTTGTCATTGCCTTTGCCAACAACTTCGACAACTTCCTGCGCTTTGCCGGCCAGATACTCGTTCTGGTGGCAGTCCACAATATCCTCGCCCTGATGCTGGGATATGCGGCCGCGCGCTTGATGAAACTGCCTCGTGACGAGCGCCGCGCGGTGACACTGGAAGTGGGCGTGCAGAATACCGCGCTGGGGCTTTCAATTATTTTTACCTTCTTCCCCGAAGCGGGCGGCATGATGCTAATTGCCGGCTTCTGGAGTTTTTGGCATTTACTGGCCGGCCTGACGCTGGCCCTGATCTGGTCTCGCAGGGGGCACAATGTCTGACACCATTCTGATTACCGGCGCCGCCGGTTACATTGGCAGCAAACTCGCCGAGCGCCTGCACAAAACCCACAGCGTGGTGGGCGTGGATATTCGCCTGCCAAATAGTCCGCCCTGCAAAATGCTGCAGTGCGATATTCGCGACTCCAAACTCACCGAGATTGTGGCATCCGAAAACATAACGCACGTTGTTCACTTAGCCTCAGTGCTGGAAAGTCGCGGCGATGTAAAACTCGATTATGACATCGACGTAAACGGCACCCGCAATGTAGTTGAAGCCTGCCTGGCGGGTGGTGTGAAGCATTTGACTGTCACCAGCTCCGGCGCAGCCTATGGCTATCACGCCGACAACCCTGAATGGATCGATGAAGAGGACGCACTGCGGGGCAACCCCGAGTTTCCCTATTCCCTGCACAAAACGCTGGTTGAAAACTATCTTGCTGACATGCGCGAAAAACACCCGGAACTACAGCAGCTGGTGCTGCGCCCCGGCACAGTCTTGGGCAAGCAGACGAGCAACCAAATCACCAATCTGTTCGAAAAGCCGCGTATCCTTTCAGTTCGAGGCTCCCGCTCACCCTTCGTCTTTATTTGGGACGAGGATATTCTGGAGATTATCGAACAGGGTATTCGTGAATCTAAAGCCGGCATTTACAATCTGGCCGGAGACGGTGCCATGTCGATTTCTGAAATCGCTAGCTATTTGAACAAACCCTTGCTCGCACTGCCCGCAGGTCTTTTGCGCTTTGCCCTGCAAATTGGCCACACCCTCAGGCTAACCCGCTATACCGCCGCACAAATCAATTTCCTGCGCTATCGCCCGGTGCTGAGCAACCATCGCCTGAAGACGGAGTTTGGCTACCAGCCTCAACTCACATCTCGAGAAGTCTTTGAGCTTTTCGTCAAGCACGCTCGCGCTAGAGGACAGTTATGAAGGCCGTACTGATAACCGGCGCAGCCAGCGGACTCGGCTGGGAATTGACTAAAGTTTTTCACGCCCGTGGTGATCATATTCTGATGGTTGATCGTGATGCCGAGGGCTTGCGGCAGCGCGCGAACGAGCTTGCCAACGAGCGTATAGCAACGCTTACCTGCGACCTCACTGATGAGGAAGCGGTCGCGGCAATTACTGCAGCGGTCACATCCGAACTGGGCCAACTTGATATTCTGGTAAACAATGCGGGTATCACCCAGCGATCGTTGGCGGCCGCAACCAAGCCAGAAGTTATGAAGAAAGTGATGACCGTAGACTGGCAAGCACCGATGGAACTGGCGCTGAGTTTATTGCCCGCCCTCTACAAGACCCGCGGCGCTATCATAAATATCGGTTCAATGGCAGGTTGGATGCCGGTGCCGGGGCGTGCCGGTTACTGCGCTGCCAAGTCGGCGCTGGCGCAATTCTTTGAAGTCCTGCGAATGGAAGAAGCTGCCAATGGTATCCACGTGCTGATGGTTTACCCTTCGTTTTTGGACACGCCTATTGAGAAAAATGCCCTGGGTGGTGACGGTGGTCCGGCCAAACACGCACGTTCCACACTGGGGCGCATTGACAGTGCCGGCGAGCTGGCCGCAAATATTGTGAGTGCTCTCGAGCAGAAAAAGTCGCGGCTGTTTCCCAATCGCTTCACCCTCTTCGCAAGCGTTTTGTGGCGCGTTGCGCCGACACTTTTTCAGCGCCTGACCTTAAAGCGCTTTGCGGTTGAGTTGGAGCAGCGCTGATGGAAATGCTGCTTGACGGCCTGCACAACCCCTGGCTATGGCTGGGCCTGTTTGTATTGATTGCCTACACTATCGAAACGGTTACCGGTTTTGGCAGTATCGTCATCGCTTTATCGCTGGGCGCGCTGCTGCTTCCCATCAGCGAAATGCTGCCAGTGTTGGTGCCTCTCAATATCTGCATGACCGGCTACTTAATGCTGCGTCACCGCCAGCATATTCACTGGCCAACATTGCTCAAACTGATTCTACCCATGATGGGTGCAGGCACCCTATTGGGTTATGGCTTGCGACCATCGCTGGGGGACGCGAGTATGCGAAGCCTCTTTGCAGTTCTCATTATCTGGTTTGCCGGGCGCGAGCTGTATCGATACTGGCACAGTGATGCACCCAATAATCCACACGGTAGTCTGTGGACTCGCAGCTGGATGCTGCTTGCCGGCGTGACCCACGGCTTGTTTGCATCGGGCGGTCCACTACTAGTGTATGCACTTGCCGGCATCCAACTCGACAAAGCCCGTTTTCGCGCCACTCTGATTAGTGTCTGGTTTACTCTCAACACCATACTGACGTTGCTCTTTGCTTTTGACGGCACCCTGTTTGAGTCTCTGCCTCGTCTTGCCGCATTCCTGCCCATACTGCTTGTCGGTCTGGTGCTGGGAGAGTGGCTACATCATCGAATCAGTGAAGAACGCTTCAGACTGGCCGTTTTCCTGCTACTCTTGCTAACAGGCTGCAGCCTTCTCATTGCCAGCAGCACAGCCTTGCTAAACGCCACCTAAAACCGCGTTCAAAAACAATAACACGGAGATAAACCACCATGAACACGACAGACAGGCGCAAGCGCCACTTCCTGTTTGCAGCAACGGCGGCCATCGCAACGACGGGCGCTTTCGCGCAAAACAATCGCGTCATCGAAGAGGTTGTGGTCACGGCCCAGAAAACCGTGCAGAGTCTGCAGGATGTTCCTATTTCAGTAAGCGCACTGTCCGGTGATTTTATGCAGGACAATGCTATTGGTGACCTGGTGGAAGTATCGACCTATGTCCCCAATGTTCGCGTAGAGTTTACCAGCCCATCGTCACCACAAGTCTTTATTCGCGGCTTTGGCACAAACACCTTTAATCCCAGCTTCGAGCCCGCTGTTGGCCTCGTGCAGGATGAAATATTTTTTGGCCGTGGAACCTACTTCACTGAATCGATGTTCGATCTGGAGCGGGTAGAAGTATTGCGCGGGCCGCAGGGAACCCTGTTCGGCAAGAACACCATAGCCGGCGTGTTTAATGTCAGCAGCCGCAGCGCACCCGCAGAAGAGGGAAGTGCTGGCAACCTGTCATACAAACATGGCGACTATGGCGACACCCGACTCGAGGGTGGTGTCGGCTACCGCTTTAGCCCCTCACTGGGTATGCGCGTCTCCGCGCTGCTCAGTGACCGCGACGGTCGCATGGACAATACCCGCCTAAATCGCAAAGAGGACACCCGTGACCAGGATGCGTTTCGCGCCAAATTTGAATGGAACCCCAGCGACAGCCTCGACCTTGAGCTGGTGGCGCAGACTTCAGACACCACGCTGAATTTCTGGCCGCGTCAATTAATGAATCTTGATCAGGATACCCGCGACTATCTGGTCAATTTCGACTCACAAATAGAAGACGACCCTACAAATTTTCAGACCAGTTTTAATAATCCCGGCGAGATGTTCAAAGGCTCGGATACCGTTCTCGCACGCGGCAACTGGTCCTTCGGCCCCGTGTTCGGCTTGAGTGATTTTGCCAGCACTCTGATTGTTGGCGTGTCCTGGCTGGACGTTGAACAGTTTCAGGATCTGGATGTCTCACCCGCCGACTTGCTCAATCTTGATGAGGTCGACGATTATCGTCAGGAATCGGTTGAATGGCGGTTTAGCGGTAATGCAGACAGTCTTTTTGGACTCGGCGGACACGTTCAGTTTCTAGCCGGCGCCTACTATTTTCAGTCAGATTTTCATCTGATTGCCGATGT
>JBFKDP010000114.1:0-10935 GCA_041619575.1 Litorivivens sp. | reverse complement strand
TTCGGCTGTGGTTCCAGTCGGGAGCACGCGCCCTGGGCCTTGGAAGACTATGGTTTTCGCTGCGTGATCGCGCCTAGCTACGCGGATATATTTTTCAATAACTGCTTCAAAAACGGCATTCTACCGATTGTGCAGCCGGCCGATACGGTCGATAAGCTTTTCCAAGAAATGTACGCCAGTGAGGGCTATCGCCTTGTGGTTGATCTGGCATCTCAAACCATTACCACACCGGGTGGCGAGGTGCTGAGCTTTGAGGTCGAGAGCTTTCGGAAACACTGTTTGCTCAATGGTCTGGATGACATTGGCATTACGTTGCAGCAGAGCGATGCGATTCGTGCCTACGAGGAAAAACGCCGTCAGCAGGCACCGTGGTTGTTTGCTGCCAGAGGCTGAACGGAATTGCGCGCAATGGCTGCGCAGCTTTGCTAGAATCCGCCGCCATTCTGATTGTTGCTGTGCGGCTTGGGGAGAGTTTTGTGAGTAAAAAGATACTGGTATTACCGGGCGATGGTATCGGCACCGAAATTATGGCTGAGGCGACCAAAGTTCTCACCGTGTTGAATCAGCAGTACAGCCTAGGACTGGAGCTTGAAGAAGCCTTGCTGGGTGGCGCCGCCATTGATGCGACGGGGCAGGCTTTGCCTGAACCAACCTTTGCACTGGCCAAAGAAGCCGACGCCATTCTGCTTGGTGCCGTTGGCGGACCCAAGTGGGATGCTTTGCCCCCGGCGGACCGTCCTGAGAAGGGCGGCTTGTTGAGGCTGCGCAGCGAGTTGCAGTTGTTTGGTAACCTGCGCCCCGCAATTCTCTACCCACAGCTTGCTGGCGCTTCGAGCCTGAAGCCGGAAGTCGTGTCAGGCCTCGATATCCTTATTGTCAGGGAACTGACCGGGGGGATTTATTTTGGCGAGCCGCGAGGTATTCGCGAGCTGGAAAGCGGCGAGCGCCAGGGCTACAACACCTATGTATACAGCGAGTCTGAAATCCGCCGGATAGCGCGTCTGGCATTTGAATTGGCGATGAAGCGTGATCGTCGTTTGTGCTCGGTCGACAAGGCCAACGTACTGGAAGTCACCATGTTGTGGCGGGAAGTGGTTCAGGATATGGCCGCGGAATACCCGGACGTCCAATTGAGCCATATGTACGTAGACAATGCTGCGATGCAGTTGGTGCGCGCGCCGAAGCAGTTTGATGTGATGGTGACTGGCAATATGTTCGGCGACATTCTGTCTGATGCGGCGGCTATGCTGACCGGCTCGATAGGCATGCTGCCATCGGCCTCTCTGGACGAAAATAACCGGGGGATGTACGAACCCTGCCACGGCTCGGCGCCAGACATAGCTGGTCAGAACAAGGCAAATCCATTGGCGACCATTATGTCTGTGGCCATGATGTTGCGTTATTCGCTGGGTATGGAAGAGCCTGCCGCGGCTATCGATGCGGCCGTCAGTCGCGTGCTGGACCAAGGTATACGCACTGGCGATATTCATTCGGAAGGCTGCACGCTGGTAGGTACAGATGGCATGGGCGATGCCGTGGTTGCTGCACTGCAGCAGTAAAACGGACTACAGGTTCGCAGCCAGTCGAAGTAGCAAATTCACGACAGTGACAGGAGTAGCAAGACTATGTTGAAAACGGGATTAGTGGGATGGCGCGGTATGGTCGGCTCGGTGCTGATGGGGCGCATGCAGGAAGAGGGGGATTTTGCTGATATCCTGCCAACTTTCTACAGCACATCCAACGCCGGTGGCGAGGCTCCTGATGTCGGAAAAGGTCCGGGTGTTCTGGAAGACGCCGAAAACATCGATTCTCTGACAGAGATGGATGTCATTATCTCCTGTCAGGGTGGCGACTACACGAAAGCGGTGTTTCCCAAGTTGCGTGCTGCGGGCTGGGACGGTTACTGGATTGATGCCGCATCGGCACTGCGGATGGATGAAGACGCGGTAATTATACTAGACCCGGTGAATGGCGATGTTATTCAAGATGCACTGGCGCGAGGTGTTAAAAATTTCGTGGGCGGCAACTGTACGGTCAGTTTGATGCTGATGGGTATAGGTGGTCTGTTTCGGGAGGGCCTGGTGGAATGGGTCAGTGCGCAAACTTATCAGGCAGCTAGCGGCGCGGGTGCCCAGAACATGCGCGAGCTGATTGCTCAGATGGGACAGATCAATGCCAGCGTAAGTGATCTCTTGGCCGACCCGCGCTCGAATATCCTTGATATCGACAGTGCCGTTGCAGCGGCGATGCGCTCTGGTGGTTTTCCAACGGACAACTTCGGCCATCCTCTGGCCGGTAGTCTTCTGCCCTGGATCGACACTCAGTTGGACAATGGCCAGAGTCGTGAAGAGTGGAAAGCGCAGGCGGAAACGAACAAGATTCTGGGTCGCAGTGGCAGCCCGATTCCTGTCGATGGCACTTGTGTGCGTATCGGCGCCATGCGCTGCCACAGCCAAGCGATGACCATCAAACTGAACAAAGATGTGCCGCTGGCCGAGATCGAGCAAATTGTAGGTTCCGCCAACGATTGGGTGAATGTCGTTCCGAATGAGCGTGAAGCAAGCCTGCAACAGTTGACCCCGACCGCGGTGACGGGCTCACTTGCCATTCCCGTTGGGCGCCTTCGCAAGCTGAATATGGGGCCGGACTACCTGTCGGCCTTTACTGTGGGTGATCAGCTCCTGTGGGGTGCTGCTGAGCCGTTGCGACGCATGCTGCGTATTATCCAGGCGGGGAACTAATATGCGCCTGGCGATTTGTGGAGTAGGCGGGCAGGTCGCCGAGGGTTTTGTCGAACAGCTTGACCAGGGCGCGCTGGCCTATGACTCGTTGCTGGCATTCACCACTGAAAACGATGGTGAAGAAGTAGCATCGATGCGCGTCGGCGGCGCAACTGTACGCGCGCGCCCATTGGCGGATGCGGACTTTGCTGAGTGTGACATTTTGCTGGTCTTTGATGCGCCTGAGGATCTGTCTGCGCTTGCCAGTGCAGCCAATGATCTGGGGTGCCACGTGCTGGATGTTTCGCTGGCAGCGGAGTCAGGTGGTCGACCTGTTGTGCCTGAATTGATGGCCGATGAAAGGGTAGATTACCCGGTATTCTGGTCGTTGCCAGCGCCGGCAATCAGTGCGCTGGCGCCTGTTCTCAACGCCATGGTGGAGGCTAATGTTCTGACGTCGGTGTCGGCCTTGGTCTGCGAGCCTGCTTCCGCGCTCGGAAATCAGGGCACGCGGCGTCTGGCGGCTGAAACTGCCAAGTTGTTGAATGGTCAGACGCTGGAGGACGATGATGCCAATGAGCGGCTGGCATTTAATATTTCTCCCCGAATATACCCCTATGAGGCTACCTGGGGGCAAAGCCTTGCAGACCTGCTGGGGCTGACTCTTCCTGAAATTCGCCTTGAAAGCCTTCAGGTGCCGCTTTTTTATGGGCAAACAATTCAGCTTAACGCGGGCTTGCAATTACCTGTCGATGTCGCGAATATATCGGCTGCCTGGGCCGAGGCTGGCATTCATGTTATTGATAATAAAGAGCAATTTTCTCCTGCTGCACTGGCTGAAGACGACCGTATCCACGTCGGTCGTATGCGTGTTTCCGAGGCTCCGGCGCCTGGGCTGAGTGTTTGGATTGTCGCGGATAATGTACGAAAGAGTGCAGTTGTTAACACAATCAAACTGATAGAATTGTTGATAAAAAGTTCTATATAGCTAATATTTACGTCATGTAGTGGAGAATTTTTCTAGCTTCTGCCCGGTACCACGTTTTATCAGGCAATAGCGTCTGGGGAATACAACAATTCAAACAGGCAGTGTGCTGCAAACAGGAAGCCCGTATGTTTAAAAGATCGCTGACCGGCTTAGCGCTTGTCATTGGCCTCGGAACCGCCTCATGGAGCCACGCGCTGAGCCTCGGTGAATTGCGCCTGAACTCTGCATTAAACCAGCCTTTTCAGGCAGAAATACCTCTGTCTGATGCCAGTAGCCTCAGCAGTGAGCAGATCAGCGTCAAGCTGGCCTCGGTTGAAGATTTCGAAAAAGCCGGCGTTGACTATAACTATCAGCTTGGGAACCTCAACTTCAGTGTTTCTGTGGCCGGTGATGGCAAAGGCGTTATCCTGGTTAAATCCCGCGAACCGATTGTCGAACCCTACCTGAACTTTCTGGTTGAGGCGCGCTGGCCGGCCGGGCGGATGCTGCGCGAATACACGGTTTTGCTCGACTTGCCGGTCGTTAGCGATGCGAAAACGTCCCGGGTGAGCGCCGCTCAGGGCGGAGCTGCAGCCCAGGCCGCAAATAACGAACCCGCCCAGCGCGAAGAAGTGGTGGTTCTTGAAGAGACTCTGGAATCAGCGGGGAGTGCCAAGGGTCCCAAACCGCGTGCTGACGGCGAGCGCACCAGCTTGCCGCAAGCGGCCGCTCCCACGGAATATCGTGTCCAGCACAATGACATGCTCTGGAACATCGCCTCTCAGTTCAAGCCCGAGGGCGCCACAGTCCAGCAGACCATGCTGGCCTTGTTACGCAAAAATCCGCGCGCCTTTATGGGCGACAACATCAATCGTTTGAAGTCTGGCTACGTGCTGCGTCTGCCAACAGCAGATGAGGCGATGCGCATCGATCAGGATGCCGCACTAAAGGAGATCCGCCGTCAGAACGCGGTATGGCGGGGAGAGGCTCTGCCTTCTGACGGCGACCTCCTAGAAAGTCCTCAACTTGATGCAACACAAAGCGCTGAACCCGAGCAGGCTGTCGAAAGCAAAAAGTCCAGCGCACGATTGTCGATTGCAACGCCGGGGCAATCCGATAGCGAAGGCGCCGGTGGCGCGGAGTCTGGTGATGTTCGGCAGCTGCGTGATCAGCTCGCCGCAGCTCAGGAAGACACAGATCGCGTCGCTCGCGAGAATGCCGAACTGAATTCCCGCCTTGGCGATCTAGAGCGTCAGTTGGCGACCTTGCAGCGTCTGCTGGAGTTAAAAGACGATCAGCTGGCAACGCTTCAGGGGCAAATGGGGTCCGAGCAGCAGCCCGGCCAGACAGCACCCAAGCAGCCAAATCCCGCGACGCCAGAACCGGCGGTTGATGATAGCAGTTTGCTGGACAGCCCCGCGCTGCGATACGGCCTGATAGGCTTGGCATTACTGATACTGGCCATTCTTGCCCTGCGTAAATTCAGCCAGAGCAAAACCGAAGCTGCCTATGAAACGGGGCGCTTTAATGACGAAGACGAGGCAGATTTTGATAGTGAACCTGCCTTCACCACTACTGCCGATGACTTCGACGATGACGAGGACGATGATCCGGGTCATACCACAGTCATTATTGAACCGCGCAAGAAGAATGAAGCCGCGGCGCAGGCGGATGACGACGAAAATTTTGCTGATCTCGACGAGTTACTGGCCGATGATCAGGATGAAGATCATGAGGCTGCGGCGACTGAGACAACCAAAACCTCGGCCCCCATTGAAGCTGAAACCGATGATGCCCTCGCAGAGGCTGAAATCTATGTCGCCTATGGCCGCTACGAGCAGGCCGCCCAAATGCTCAGTGGCGCAATTGCCAAAGAGCCATCGCGCAGCGATCTGAGAGTGAAACTGCTGGCGGTATATCTGGAAACTCGCGATCAAGCGAACTTTATGCGCGAGTTTGAAGCGCTCGAGGCACTGGGTGACGATGAGGCCGTCGCGGAAGTCAAAGAGTCGATGTCCGCTATTGAGGGTGTTAGTGATTGGCTGCGATCCGGCAGTGCTGGCGACACGCTGATTATGGATGACAATGTTGACGAGCCCGTTGCCGATGAAGAAGCAACGGACGATTCGTTAGGCGATCTGGACTTCAGTCTCGATGACGACGATGGAGCGGCGTCGGACCTGGATTTTGATTTCGAACTGGACGAAAAGGCCCAAGCTGATCAGCCTGAGATTGCTTCAACGGCGGAAACCCAGTTGCGTAGTGACAGCGATTTGGAGTCGGCGACAGCTGCGCCCGATAGCGATTCTGCCGATGATCTTTCATTGGACGATTTGGCGGGAGAGCTGGGAGCGGAACTCAGCGACAATGCCGAGGCTGATGCGGATGACGCTGAAATCAGTTTTGAAGGTCTAGAGGATGACGATCTGGACCTGACGTCGTTTTCGCTTGATGATGAAGCCGACTCGGATTCAGCAGATGACAAAGCCCAAGCTGAGGGCAAGTCAGAAGAGGGCTTTGAACTCGACTTGGATGATGATTTCAATCTTGATGATCTGGAAACCGCCCCTGGAATCACCGAGGTTGATGACAGTGCGTCTGATGACCTGGGTGAGCTGTCTCTCGATGACTTGGAACTTGATGATCTCAAGCTTGATGATCTGAGTAGCTCTGACGCTGGGGCTGACTCTGTGACTGTGGCATCCGAGGAGCCTGGCGCACTGACTGAGGCTAGCGCGCCTGCGGCGGAGAAAGATGAACTCGATGATCTGTCACTAGACGACGCCCTGCTGACAACTGCCGATGACGATGTTGCGTCACTTGCCTCTGACTCTGAAGATTTTGATGAGCTTGACTCAGACGATATGAGTGATGATCTCGGGCTGCTGGGTGACAGCGACGAAGTGGCGACCAAGCTGGATTTGGCTCGCGCTTATATCGATATGGGTGACGCTGAAGGTGCGAAAGAGATGCTCCAGGAAGTACTGGAGGATGGTACCGACGAGCAGAAGAGCGACGCCAATGAATTGTTGGCCAGGCTCTAGTCCTCCCTAGCGCGCGGCGTCTTCTACGGTGCCGCGCTTCGTCCGGCTTTTGCCCACCACTTTGAATGCAACGATGAACAGGCCTTCGCGACAGCGCATTTTTCCGGCCGACTCCCGCCTGGCTATGGCACTGGAGTACGACGGGGAAGAGTTTAAAGGCTGGCAACAGCAACGATCGCCGGTGATGCCCAGCGTCCAGGATGTCTTGGAAAAGGCCCTGTCCGTTGTCGCCAATCACCCCATTACGGTTCAGTGCGCCGGACGCACCGATAGTGGTGTTCACGCCTCCCACCAGGTCGTGCATTTTGATAGTCCGGTTGCGCGTCCGGAGACGGCCTGGACTCTGGGTGTGAATTCGCAGTTGCCGCCAAGCGTGGCGGTCAAGTGGGTGGTGGGCGTCGATCAATCCTTCAATGCGCGCTTCAGCGCCAGTGCTCGGCGCTACCGCTATATTATCTATAATGCCCGTTTTCGGTCCGCGCATTTGAGCCAGGGTGTAACCTGGCAGCCCGAGGCGCTGGATGCTGAGTTGATGAATACGGCCGCGCAAGCTCTGCTGGGCGAGCAGGATTTCAGTGCTTTTCGGGCCGCTGGTTGTCAGTCGCATACTGCAATGCGCAATGTCCACCATGCCCGTGTGCATCGAAAGGGTGACCTGGTTGTACTGGATATTCAGGCCAACGCGTTCTTGCATCATATGGTCAGGAATATCGCCGGCTCGCTGATGCAGATTGGCTTGGGCGCCCGGCCGTCAGACTGGCTGGCAAGTTTGTTGGCAAGTCGCGATCGAAATCTGGCGGCCGCGACCGCGCCAGCTGCAGGTCTCTATCTGGTAGATGTACACTATCCGCCAGAGTTTGGCTTGCCTGCAGAGCAACCGGGGCCCTTTTTCGTACGGGAATTGTTGCCCTGATTCAGTCTTTGCTGGAAGACCACTGCGAGAGCAGGATTTAACAGGCTCAGTCTGCTAGAATTTGCGCCTTTGTTCAGAGGGGCGAGCGTGACTCGAACTCGCGTTAAAATTTGTGGCATCACCCGAGTTGAAGATGCTTTGGCTGCGGGTCGCGCTGGCGCAGATGCGATCGGTTTGGTGTTTTATCCGCCCAGCCCCAGACATGTCGCTTCTAGTAAAGCAGCCGTCATCAGTCGGGCTGCGGGGAGCTTTGTCACGACGGTGGGGCTTTTCGTAAATCCAGATGCAGATACCGTGCGTAAAGTTCTTGATGACGTGGCACTGGATCGCCTGCAGTTTCATGGTGAGGAAAGTGAAGAGTTCTGCCGGCAGTTTGGCGTCCCGTATATCAAAGCGCTGCGTGCGAAGCCCGGGACTGACTTCGAGCAATCGGTCGCAGCCTACCCATCAGCTGCTGGCATTTTACTTGATAGCTATAAGCCCGGTGTCGCCGGAGGTACTGGCGAGGTGTTTGATTGGGCTCTGATCCCTGCGGGGCTGCGCGAGAGCATTATTCTGGCGGGCGGACTCGACAGTCAAAATGTCGCTGCGGCGATACAGGAAATTCACCCCGATGCGGTCGATGTCAGTGGTGGCGTAGAGTCCGCGCCCGGCATTAAATCCGACGACAAAATCCGGGCATTTATTGAGGCAGTAAACCGTGAGTAAAGCTATAGATTACACAGCCTATCCCGACGAGCGTGGTCATTTTGGTCCCTACGGTGGCAGGTTTGTGTCCGAGACCCTGATGTGCGCTCTGGATGAGTTAGAGCAGGCTTATACGACATTGCGTAACAATCCTGAATTCGTTGCCGAGTTTGATCGGGATCTGGCTCAGTATGTCGGCAGACCTTCGCCTTTGTATCTTGCCGAGCGGTGGACTCGGGAAACTGGCGGAGCCCAGATTTTCCTGAAGCGTGAAGACCTTAATCACACTGGCGCACACAAGGTGAATAACACCATTGGTCAGGCACTCTTGGCCAAACATATGGGCAAAACGCGCATTATTGCCGAAACCGGTGCGGGTCAGCATGGCGTTGCTTCAGCAACCGTAGCAGCGCGGCTTGGCATGAGCTGCCATGTCTTTATGGGCGAAGAAGACGTGCATCGGCAGGCCTTGAATGTGTATCGCATGAAGTTGCTTGGCGCGGAGGTCATCCCGGTCAAGTCGGGGTCACGTACGCTCAAGGATGCCATGAACGAAGCCATGCGCGATTGGGTGACCAATGTAGATGATACCTTCTATATTATTGGCACCGTTGCGGGGCCACACCCTTATCCGCAACTGGTACGGGATTTTCAGTGTATTATCGGGCGCGAAGCGCGGCAGCAGTGTCTGGACCAAACCGGCAAATTGCCCGATGCATTGGTTGCCTGCGTAGGCGGTGGTTCCAATGCTATCGGTCTGTTCCATCCCTTCCTCGGTGATGAGTCCGTGGCCATGTATGGCGTGGAAGCAGGTGGATACGGGGTTGAAACTGGCAAGCACGCGGCGCCCTTAACTGCCGGTACCGCCGGTGTGTTGCATGGCAATCGCACCTATCTGATGCAGGACGACAACGGCCAGATCGTGCATACCCATTCAGTCTCTGCTGGACTGGACTACCCCGGAGTGGGTCCGGAACACTCCTGGTTGAAGGACAGTGGTCGCGCCAACTACGTCACCATCAATGACGACGAAGCCCTGGACGCGTTCCGCGAATTGACGCTTGTTGAGGGCATCATGCCTGCGCTTGAATCCAGTCATGCGCTCGCGTATGCGAAAAAGCTGGCTGCAGGTATGTCAAAGGATCAGAGCATCATCGTGAACCTGTCAGGTCGCGGGGATAAAGATATCCATACCGTCGCACAGATCGACGGTATTCAGTTAACTTAATGGGATTGTAGAGTGAGTCGTTTAACGCCCACCTTTGAAAAATTGCGTCAGTCCAATCGAAAGGCCCTGGTTCCCTATGTGGTTGCGGGTGACCCCTCGATGGAGTTGAGTCTGCCGCTCATGCATAAACTGGTAGATCAGGGGGCCGACATTCTGGAAATCGGCGTTCCTTTTTCCGATCCGATGGCCGAGGGTCCTGTGATCCAGCTGGCCCATGAGCGAGCACTGGTTCACGGTGTCAGCCTCTCTGCCATTCTTGAACTGGTGGCAAAATTTCGCGAGACCGACAATCAAACGCCAATTGTATTGATGGGGTATGCGAACCCGGTTGAGCGAATGGGTTATGCTCGTTTTGCACAGCGGGCCAAAGAGGCTGGGGTTGACGGTGTATTGATTGTCGATATGCCGCCGGAAGAGGCTGATGACCTGAATAGTTGTTTAGCCGAACACGCCCTCGATAATATTTTTCTGTTGGCTCCCACGACGACTGACGCGCGTATTGCCAAAGTGTCGGCGCTGGCCGGTGGCTATATTTACTGTGTGTCCCTCAAGGGAGTGACGGGTGCTGGCAATATCGACGTTGAGCAAGTCAAGGCCCTGATGGCGCGCATTCAGACCCACACTGATCTGCCCGTGACGGTGGGCTTCGGTATTAAAGATGCCGATACAGCCACCCGCGTGGCGGCCTGTTGCGAGGGTGTTGTTGTCGGCAGTGCGCTGGTTTCCATGATCGCAGACACGGATGGAAGTGAGTCTCAGGTGTTGGAGGCGACAACATTAATTCGCGATATTCGTCATGCACTTGATGCCTTAAGTCGTTAAAATACCGGGCTTAATTGAAGGTCAGACAGGAAGCATCATGAGTTGGGTCGATAAGTTAGTTCCCTCAATTGTCCGCAAGGAAAATCCAGTAGACCGCCGTGGCGATAATGGCCGCGATAGTGCGATTCCGGAGGGCTTGTGGAAGAAGTGCGTCAAATGTGACGCGGTGCTCTACCGTCCGGAACTGGAAGCCAACCTCGATGTCTGCCCCAAGTGCGATCACCACCTGCGCATTGGCGCTCGCCGCCGACTCGATATTTTTCTCGATGAAGAAGGGCGGGAAGAAGTTCTTACCCATATCGAGCCTGTCGATCGGCTGAAGTTCAAAGACAAGCGCAAGTATCGCGACCGCCTGAGCGCGGCGCAAAAATCGACGGGTGAAAAGGACGCATTGATCGCCTTTCGCGGTAGCCTGAACGCGCTACCTCTGGTTGCGGTCGCTTTTGAGTTTAATTTTCACGGCGGCTCGATGGGCTACGCGGTGGGTGAGAAGTTCACTCGAGCTGCCCAGCTGGCGCTGAAAGAGCGCATTCCGCTGGTGTGCTTTTCCGCAT
>JBFKDP010000113.1:0-10981 GCA_041619575.1 Litorivivens sp. | reverse complement strand
CTGCTTGAATACCGGCATTGACGGTATCCACACCGGCCGGCCAGCTTTCATATCCTCGACACCGACCAGCCCACCAAAATGCAGCTGTGAGATGAGCTTCGCATCATAGGCATGCACCACTTCAGCCATTGCCTGCAACCCCGGTATAAACTTGTCATCCGAGATCGCAACCTGCCGCGGCTGATTGCCGCCGTGCGGCCAGGCTACTCCCGCCACACCCAGCGTAATCAGACCAGCACCGCCCTTAGCCTGCTCGGCATGAAAGGCTCGGATCTGTTCGCCACAATGGCCATCCGGCTCGGCCAAATTAACTCCCATGGCAGAAACCACCATGCGGTTTTTCAGTTCCATCGAGCCAATACGACCGGGCTGCAGCAGGTGATGATAATTGTCAGACATTATTCCCTCTCGCTTATTGCCTAAAGTCGTGTTCTGTTCAGCTTTCTGCACTAGCGAATTGCACCGCCACCGTCGACAGAGAGTAACTGGCCCGTGATAAAAGATGCGCGTTCGGAGGCCAAAAACACCACCGCCTGTGCAATTTCCTCCGGCTCGCCCAAGCGCTTCATTACCGCCGCGCGCTTCAAGCCCTCCGCCATTTTGGGCTGCTCTTCAAAGTACTGTTCCAAGCCCGGAGTGCGAATAACCCCAGGGGAAACCGCATTGATACGAATGCCCTTGTCACCATATTCAGCCGCAGAACTTTTGGTCAAAATATTGACCCCGCTTTTTGCACTGGCATAGGCGGTATTGAAGGCCTGCCCTTTCAAGGATGCATTGGAAGAAATGTTCACAATCGCGCCCCCACCCTGATCCAGCATGGCCGCAATTTCATATTTCATACACAACCAAGTATTCGTCAGGCACATCGCTAGAGTATCGTCGAAAATAGCCTTACTGAACTCATGAATAGGGCCACTGCCCCGACTCACCGCCGCGTTGTTACAGGCAATATCGAGGCGTCCGTAATCGGCAATGATCGCATCAACCATCGCCTTGACCTGCGGCTCGTTGCTGACGTCTACTTTTAAAAATTTCGCTCGCCCCCCCTCACTTTCAATAAGGGCAACGCACTCTTGTCCATAAGCCTTGTTATAATCGGCGACGGCGACAACAGCACCCTCGCGCGCCATAGTGACACTAATGGCGCGGCCAATACCGGAACCACCCCCCGTCACCAAAGCAATTTTGCCTAACAACAAGCTGCTCATGCGCTCTCCTTGATCGGCTGTTCAGCACCTGCCGCGACAGCCCGATTTTCGATTGCCACAATAGCCAGCATAGTCGCAACCATCATTGCCGCTACCACACCCGCCCAAATGCCTTTCACCAGTGCGAAATGCTGAACGCTCAGCACCGAAATACCCATTACCTGCGCCACTAACAGTACAGGCGGAACGAATAACAAAGCTGCAGTCACCCCTAGCACCAATCCGCAGATAAGCAGGTTCCTGTGTGACATAAAAATAAGTACTCGGCCGACAGAACCCTCGCCCCACGGATAGGATGGAAACTCACCGCGCATCACCTTGCGGCGCGCGAGCGGCATTACTATCAGCGTGACAATAAACACAAGAATCAGGCCGGTTGCCGCGAAATCAACGGCCAGGCCATTGCCACCCCAGACCGGAACAGCCTCACGGTGTTTAACCAGCCACCAGGCAATGCCACCATTGAAAACAGCGTTAGTGATACCATTTATGACGGCTTCGCGGGTAACATGGCTGACGAACGACGGCGACATGCTTGATTAGCTCCCTGGCGATGAAATTGACGACTTTACGCTTATAAAGACATAGTAAAGACGGCTGAGAAACGCGATAGCACAAAATAATGCAGATTCACGGTCATTTATGTTCATGCTGGTTTACCGATAGGAACACTGAATAGACAGCAAACGTCGATGACCTTGGCCACAACAATCACTTCAGGCTCACGCATGAACGCAATGACCAGCGAACACCATACGCCCGCCGGGAAGTTTCAACGGCTTCTGGACTATTTAGAAAGGATTGGCCTGAATGCACAGGGCATTGCCGAGGACGCCGGTCTACAGCTCAAGGACATTGCCTCGCGCAGCAGCGACGAACCCCTGCCGAGCTACCGCTATTCCAAGCTCTATGAGACGGCCGCACAGGAAATGCAACGCCTGGATATGGCACTGCCCTGGGGTGCGGGCATTGGCACCGATATGTTCCGCTTTATGTGCTACAGCATCATTAGCTGTAACACCCTGCGCGAGGCGATACAGCGAGCTGAACGCTTTGAACGCATGATGTACCCGCAAACCGGTCATAGAATTGAACTGCTTGAACAGCGTGAGCTAGCCCAGCTGCGCTACTGCGTGAACAGTGACACCGCCAATCGAACGTTTGCCCCGGATGAATGGGATCGCGCCCAATATCTGGACACCATCGCCAAGGCCTCCGGTTTGCGCATCTGGTACGTCTTTATGGGGTGGCTGGTTGGCCGCAATATTGAGCTCGAACGCGTCACGCTGTCTGCGCCTGTAGTCACCGACAATCATACGGACAGCCTGCGCAACTTGTTTATGGTTGACCCCATTTTCGATAAGGATCACACCGCACTGGAATTTACAGCCGTCCAGCTCGATTTTCATATGGTGCATTCGCCGGAATCGCTGGATGAATTTCTCGAGAATGCAGTTTATACCTTGATTGTGCAGGACAGTCACCCGGCCAGCACCGGCGCCGCCATCAAATCACTCTTAGCCAAAAGCACCACACCGCCAACCTTTGAAGCCATGGCTGATATCCTGCATCTCTCCCCTTCCAGTCTTCGCCGCCGCCTGCAGAAAGAAGGTACCAGCTATCAGGAATTGAAAGATCGTTATCTCTGCGATCTCGCCATGCGCTATCTGCGTGATGATCAATTCAAGATACATGAAATCGGCGAAATGCTTGGCTTTCTCGAGCCGAGCTCCTTTATTCGTTCATTCCGTGGCTGGACAGGGATGACCCCCAAGCAGTTCCGCGATCGAACTGAAAGCGAATAAAGAAGCTTTCGTTAACAGCTAGGCCAGCCCGGGGAAATCTGGTCGCCTGTGCGCCCAGGGCGCTTCCTGTTCCAGTTGTGCAGCTAGGCGAAACAGCAGTCCCTCCTCCGCGTATCGCCCCGCGAACTGAACACCCACTGGCAGCCCCTCAGGAGACCAGTGCATTGGCACATTCATCGCTGGCTGCCCGGTGAAGTTGTATAAAAGGGTAAACAGGCTAACCATCGATGCCAGCTTGTCCACGACTTCTATGGGTTGATTCGGCCCCATTTCTCCCACTTTCGCCGGCATGACGGGCAAAGTGGGTGACAGAATGACATCGTAGTTGCGCATAAACTCTGCAATTTGCCAGTGTACCTTCACTTGAAGACTGCGGGCCTCATTGAGCTCATCCGCTGTCAGCTTTTTGTACTTCTGATAGCGCAGCCAATTGATGGGCTCAATGTCATCCGCAGTTACTTTGCGGCCCAACTGCTGCTCGCGCCGATGGATCGCCAGATGACTGTTCAGAAACAGGATTTTACCGGCCGCCAGATAGGCTTCCATTCCGTTGATAGGCAAGGTCACCTCCTCAACGCTATGCCCCAACGACGCACACAGCGCCGCCGCCTTTTCAAGCGCAGCACTGCACTGTGGGTCAACAGGTACCGGGATGACTGGACGACGCATCATAGCGATCCGCAATGTACCGGGCTTGCGCCGAACCTCGTCGACATACGGCCGCTCCGGCGGTGCAATTGAGCCGTAAGCGCCAGGCTCATGGCCTCGGCTGATATCCAGCAGAAGCGCGCTGTCGCGCACGCTGCGACTGATAACATGCTGGGTGGTCAATCCTCCACCGTCGCCATTGGCAGGCCCAAGAGGCGTACGAAAGCGGCTGGGTTTAAGTCCAAACAAACCGCACATCGAACCAGGAATGCGGATAGAGCCGCCGCCGTCGTTGCCGTGCGCAGCGGGAACTATACCCGCGGCAACCGCTGCCGCTGAGCCGCCCGATGAACCACCGGGAACGTAGTCAGTGTTCCAGGGATTGCGTGTGTCGCCCCACAGCAGTGTTTCGGTAACCGTGCTTTTTCCCAATTCAGGCGTTGCCGTTTTACCAAAAATCACCAGGCCAGCCCGACGGTAGCGTTCAACCAGATAGCTGTCGTGCTTGGCGATTGCATCGCGAAAAAACCGGCTGCCTTCAGTGGTCACGGTACCGGCCATGTAGGTATTCAAATCTTTGATCAAAAAAGGAACGCCTGCCAGCGGTCCGCTCAGGCCATCAGCAATATTGGCCCGCGCCAAATCCTCATGTTTCATGACTACCGCATTCAACACCGGATTCCACTTTGCCAGCCTGGCCAAGGCCTCGTTGAGCAACTCGCTGGGGCTCACCTGGCCACGGCGAACCAGCGCGGCCATCTCCGTGGCATCCCACTGGCCGTATTCGCTGATAGGGCGCGTTGTTGCACAACCACTGGTTGTCAACAATGAACCAGCGGCCAAAACACCAGCGCCCTGCATTACCTTCCTGCGACTATAGGTATTCATGTAGAGTTCTCCTTATTATTTTTTGTGGTGTGTTGCGCCCGGATTACGTAACGGCGTACTCTCGGCCAACCTAGAAATCATCCGGTCGCAGCATGGCATCGTGACCGCCATCGACAAACAAGACCGATCCGCACACAAAACTGGCATCGTCGCTCAGCAGATATCGAACCGCTTTCGCAATATCCTCGGGTTCACCTGCCCGACGTAATGGAATGCTATCGAGAAACTGCTTAATGGCATCGGCGTAGAGTGGATCTTGCGCCACCGACTCCGTCATCGGTGTTCGAGTATAGCCAGGAGCAACGGCATTCAAGCGTATGCCCTGAGCGGCATACTCAGCTGCACTACGCCGCATCCAGCGCGCGAGCGCTTGCTTTGAACCGCTGTAGAGTGGATGGCCATCAATACTTTCCGATAGCTCGCAAGCGCCCCGCTCATCGCCAGCCAGGAGAAGCTCCACGTATTCAACAGATGTATCCATTGGCGCTGAATTTGAGGAAACCAGCACCGCACTGCCGCGACACTTCGCCAATAAAGGTTTGAAGGCCTCCAGCAGTTCAATAGCACCAAAATAATTGACGCTGGGAATCAGCGCCTTGTTGGCAACGGAACCGGAAACACCTGCACAGGCGATAAATCCATCCAGGCCGTCCGGTGCGGCTGCCAGAACGCCTGCTACCGCACCTGCCCGCCCCTCACGAGTTGACAGGTCCGCATTAATATCAGCATCCCTGATATCGACCACCAGCAGGCGATGGCCCGCTTCTTTCAACAGCCCGCGAATCGCCGCGCCAATACCGGTGGCACCGCCCGTCATTGCGATTGTTCCCATCTGATCCATCTCCCCGAAAGTGAGCTCCATGGTAATCAGGGGCCCGCCGCCTCAATATGGCAAAAGCGATTGAATTTATAGACATTATCAGCAATGCATCGACTGCAGCCAGCAATCAGCGAATTCATTTGCCTACAAGAGTGACGGATTGCGACCTGTTACGAGGACGGTGAAGAACATACAGTTTGGGGTATGAGCAGAATCGCCGACACGTATTACGACGGTCCCGCCGCCCATCCAGCCTATGGCCCGCTATGCGGGCTTTTTTATGTCCAGCTGTTTCATGTTATTCGCAAACAATGTAAAGGCTTTTAAAGAGTTGCCTGCACCGGCTTGCGCCTAAAAAATTCTATTGGCGCGGCATTCAGCGATAGGGAGAGCGTGACGCCAGTATGGGCCGAATAATCGGGCCCAGCGCACGGATTACGTAGTACAGCGCACCCACACTTTTCCGGGTCTGAGCAAAGCTTTCAGTCAGGCTGTGCTGCTGGAATTGGAGCAGGCGCTGACTCTCAGCCGTATCGAGAAAGTCGCCGTAGAATGCGGGTGTTCCCGTCTTGAAAATATCATTGGGCAGCGGCGGAATACCATAGGCTCCCATGATGGCATCATTAAATTCCTTGCCACTGCACTGGCAACTTTCGCCACCGCCCAACAAAAGGTGTTTGCCAATGGCCTCGTCACAATCCACAGCGTTGGCAAAGGCAAGCGCGCAGTCTGCCGGGTGAACGTATTCAATGCGGGTGTCCACAGCGATATCAAAAATCATTTCGAAATCGTGACTGCCTCCAATAAATTTCACAGACACCGGCGGCGCCACGCTAATACGCAGGATGCTCCAGTCGAGCGATGAGGCGTGAATGGCCTTTTCACACGCCAGTTTGGTTTCACCATAGTGATCGTCAGGACGATAGGGGCTGTCTGGCGTGAGGGGTGGCTTACGATCCTGCAATTTTCCATAAACCGCGACACTGGAGGCAAATATCAGGCGCTTTATACCAGCGTGCTCCATCGCTGCTATCAAGTGTTCAGTCGCGCCCACATTCACGCGATTGGCCAGTTCAGGGTTTGTTTCAGTCAAGGGCGGGATGATTGCAGCTAGGTGAATAACGGCATCGACCCCATCCAAGGCCCCGGGCCACACCGCAGGGTCCGTGATATCCGCCCAAACCAACCTGATACGCCCCTCAAAAGTACTGGCAACAGCCTGAGTGCTCGGCAGTTTTCTGTCCACACAGGTCAATTCGTAGCCGCGATCCAGCAAAAACTTGATCGTATAGGTACCAATATTGCCAAATGCACCTGTTAACAGCACTCGTTTTGACATGGTGACTCCCCGGGGACTTTACAGTAGGCGCACCCTATAGCGCCGCGCCCGCCGTGACAATTGGCAAATAGGCGTAAATCGCTGTCAAATAGCGCCGCTTGATAAGCCTTCTTAAATATTATCCCTGAGAGAGAGCATGGACTCAGATAGAGCCACTTGCAAACGCCGCTGCTCTTGCACTGACGCGGTCAAGCCAATGCGAATGCAAGCATAGTCCGGGTGCTGAGCATAGCAGCGCAAACTGATATAGCGCGCCAGCATCGCCGTCAACAGCTGCTCTGCCTGATCATGGGCCAGGGTTATGGAGGTAAAGTATGGTGTTTGCACGCAGCTATCGGCGCTTAGGCCGGCATTGATAACGCTCTGGTATTGCTCCTGCGCACGCTCTCTCAGGTACGCTCTTGCTCGCTGCTGCCAAGCAGCGTCTACCAGCATGCGTTCACCGGCCCACTGGGCTATCGCGTTTATTGCCCAGGGGCCCAGTTGCGCTCGCATCGCACGGATGTTGGCCTCGCTGGCCAACAGAAAGCCCAGACGCAAGCCAGGTAAGCCGAAGAACTTTCCTGCGGAACGCAGAACAAGTAAACCCTGCATGGGCAACAGAGTGCTAACCGATGTTTCTGGCTGAACGTCAACAAAGGCCTCATCCACGATTATCTGACCATCGTCAGGCAACAGCGCCCGCCAGGCCGTAATATCCGTGGGCTCAATACAGCTACCGGTAGGGTTATTCGGGTGGATAAGTACCAGAACATCCGCCTTCTCTTGACGGATGGTTCGCATCAGCAAGCCTCGTTCAGGCTCATCATAGAAAACACAGCGGTGCCCCGCAGCGCGCCACCACCGAAGATGCTCCTCATAGCCTACCCGGGGTAGCAATACGGTACTGCGCTCGCGCATCCGTGGGAAACTTTGAATAAAGTGCTGGCTACCCGATGCCGCGAGGATACAGCCCGAAGCCACACCATAAAAATCAGACGCCGCCTCAGCCAGGCCGGCGCGTTCATATGGAAGCTCAGTAAGGAGATGATCTGGGATAGATCCCAAAGGATAAGGGAAAGGGCTTACCGCATTGGACAGATCCAGCAGATCCGATCGCGGGATTCCTAGCGCCTGAGCGACACTATCAGGGCGACCGCCATGATCCCTCAGCAGGCTCACGGCATTTTCAAGGCGCACATCAGCCACTATCACGCGCTCACCGCCCTATGAATGACCAAGGTCAAAACGAAGAACAACCACAATGTCAGCACACGCCACACCAGGGCGATGCTTCGCGCAATGTCTCCTGCTTCTGGCACGCAACCAGCACCTAGGACAGGACGTGTGACCGCCTGTCCGTGGTAGCAGGCAACTCCCCCCAAGCGCAATAGTAATGCGCCAGCGCCGCTCGCCATTACGGAACCCGCGTTAATACTTTTCCAGCGCCAGCCCTGTCGCCACCACTGTTCTTTCATCGTCCGCACGATCCTGCCACCGCCAGCAAGCAGACAAAAGCAGAAGCTGACACATTGGGCGGGAATAAAATTCAGTACATCATCCATACGTGCCGCGACGCGACCAAAGTCGTTGAACCGGCTGGTACGATAGCCCCACATAGCATCAAGTGTATTGGCCAGGCGATGCACCAGCACCATGACACTACCACCCACTGCGTACCAGAACAGTGATGCAAACAGCGCATCGTTGCTGTTTTCCAGCGTTGTTTCCAAGGCGGCACTGGCGAGTGCCTCCTCCTCTGCACTACTGGTATCACGGCTGACAATCATAGCCGTTGCCTGACGCGCAGCGGCAAGGTTTCCGCTATCGAGTGCCATCGCTACCGCTGTCACATGCTCCTGCAGGCTCCGCCAGCCAATCGCAAAATACAGCACCGTGATATCCACAAGGTAAAGCACCGGCAGACTGGATAAGTGAAGGCACAGACACAACAATACTGTCCAGGGGAGCACCGCGAGCAGCCAGGCCAGCAAGCCCGCAGCCATTCCCGGTCTTCCAGCAAGCGCGTTCGCAACGCCTGAGCGGCGATTAAGTTTCGACTCAAGAAAGCTTGCGTAGTGTCCAAATCCTGCCAGCGGATGCCAGCGTTTTGCCTCACCTAGACACGCATCCAGGATTAATGCCGTCATCCAGACAAACAGGCAGGCCGCAACCGCACCCCGCTCAGGCAGCATGTCATGTAAACCTATACCCAACTGTAACCACCCTAAATAGCTCTCAAAAATGTTCACAATTACTCTTCGTATTGGGCTTTAATCCCAGAAAATTTTTGCCACTTATAGAGGCTGCTGTCCTCTGTCCTCTATCCACGCCCCTTAATCCACTCTACGCATTTCGAAAGCACAGGGTTTTTAGGGGCTAAGGTGGTACGCAACAACCCTGAATGTTAAGCGTATCTACGTATTCTATTAACCATTGCGACTGTGCAAGCATTAACCTCGCCCCTGTATAAGCTGCCGCCAGATCTCGTACCTGCAGCCGTGTTCACCGGGGAACGGGAGTGAGAATGTTCGCCAGCTCAAAAACCACAGCCACGGATGCGACTATGTCAGAACATGATAACTCAGACGCACTGCGGCTGGCCGACGATGTCGCCCATGTAGCTCCAGTCCATGAGAAGGAGTGGATCGTTCTCGTGGTTGACGACGACGAGGACGTGCATACCGTTACCAACCTGGTTTTACAGGAAGAGACTATTCTCGGCCGAAAAATACGTCTTCTACATGCCTACTCGGGTGCTGAAGCCATTGCCATACTCAAAAAAGAGCGGGATATTGCCGTGATCCTGCTCGATGTCGTAATGGAGTCGGAGGAAGACGGGCTGCTGGTCGCCGCCTTTGCCCGACTAAGCTGGGATAACGCTCACACACGAATCATTATGCGTACCGGCCAACCTGGTGCTATCAGCGAGCGAGCTGCCGTCAAAGATTACCAGATCAACTACTACGAACCGAAATCCCAGCTCACATCAGAGCGACTCAAGGCCGTTGTCTACATGGCTATTGATGCCTATCAGGCCTCGGCCAGGCTCGCACACACTATCGAACACCTCGAATCCACACTGGCAGACTTGCAGCTATTTTCCGACGCGGTAGCCCACGATATCAAAACGCCTGCTCGACAAATTGCCTTAATGGCCGACCTGCTGCAGGATCAGTTAAGTACCGAGTCACCCAAAGACGCACATGCGCTGGCATCCAAGATTGGGGCAGCGGGCCGCCATCTCCTCGATATGATCGACCAACTGCTGGATTTGTCCCGCATGGGCAAAGACAGTCTAAATATTTGCACGGTGAATATCGAAGAACTCTTCGAGGCTGTGTTAGCCCTGCTGAAAGTGGAACTCCCGGATGCAGAAATCGATATATCGCTCGACGTCGACCCTGAACTTAGGATTCAGGTCGATCGAGAGAAGTTTCAACACGTGATATTTAATTTACTCGAAAATGCTTTCAAGTACCGAGACCAAAATCGGCACTGCCAGGTAAACATTCGCGCCTATAAAGATGGAAAAAATTGCCGGATTGAAGTCAAAGACAACGGTGTGGGTATCGCCGAAAACGCATTGGATATCATTTTCCTGCCCTTTCGACGCGCCACTAATGACACCTCCATCAGCGGCAGTGGTGTGGGCTTGGCGCTGTGCAAACGTATTGTGGAATTGCACAACGGCAGCATTGACGCAACCTCAGCACTGGGAGAGGGAACAACAATTGGGTTAAGCCTTCCCCTGGCTTAACCCAGCACTTGCTTCCAAGCTTTTGTAGCCATCCCTGCAATAGCTGCGCTGCCGAATTACAGAAACAGAGTGCCTGCTGCAGCACGTTCGCGCAGCAAGTTAGGCACGGCAAAATCTTCCCCATACTGTTTGTGCAAATACTCTGCGCGCTCAACAAAAGCCTGCAAGCCTATTGCATTGATCGCCTGGAAAACGCCACCGGTCTGGGCGGGAAAACCAATTCCCATAATCGAGCCAATATTGCCGTCGCCAACATTCTCGATAACGCCTTCTTCCATTGCCCTTACCGCTTCCAGACATTGGCAGTACACAAGACGGTCCTTGATATCTTCGTAGGGGATCTCTTTGAAGCCGTCCGGCGCAAATGCGTCCTTCAATCCCGGCCAGATATGCTTCTGACCACCTTCAGGATACTCGTAGTACCCCGCACCGTGGACCTTACCCTTGCGCCCAAACTCGTTGACCATCCGGTCCAGAATTCGGGAAGCTGCATTGTCCTGCCACGCCTGTCCTTGCGCTTCGGCATCAGCT
>JBFKDP010000112.1:0-11292 GCA_041619575.1 Litorivivens sp. | reverse complement strand
GCCTACGGCCACGGCCTGCTGCCGGTCGCCAAAACCTTGGCAACACAGTGTGACAAGCTGGGGGTCGCGCGGTTTGGCGAAGCGAAGCAACTGCGCGAGGGAGGGATTGCAACGCCCTTGCTCCTGATGGGCACCCTACTCACCAATGAAGAGATTCAATGGTGCGCCGATCACAAGGTGGCACTCGCCGTTCACTCAGAGTGTTTTGCGGAACAGGTCTACCAAAGTCAGCACCGCCCGTCACTGGAAGTCTGGCTGAAGCAGGATACCGGCATGAGCCGACTGGGTATGGATTCCGCGACACTGTTACGCGCTCATAGAAAGCTGGTATCAAAGGCCAATATTGGCCCGATTCGGCTTATGACTCACTTCAGCAGTGCGGAAGACTCAACTAGCCCCGCCAGCGCCATACAGCTACAACGCTTTGATCAACTTGCCCAACAACTCCCCGGGGTTGAGCATAGCCTGGCAAATTCAGCTGGCTTGATTGCTTTACCCGATAGTCGGCGGCAATGGGTAAGGCCGGGCATCATGCTATACGGGGACGACCCGACTTCCGGAAAATCTCCCCTTTTAAAACCCGTTATGAGCCTCAAATCACGCATTGTCGCCATAAAGGATGTGTTAGAAGGTGAGAGTGTTGGCTATAATCAACGCTGGACTGCACCAAGAACCAGCCGCGTGGCGGCGATTGGCATCGGCTATGGCGACGGCTACCCGCGCCAGCTACCCAATGGAACTCCGGTGCTGGTCAACGATCAACGGTTCCCCCTGGTGGGCAGAATTTCGATGGATATTTGCAGTATCGATATCACCGACGCAACATCGCCTATCGCTGTTGGCGATGAAGTGACACTCTGGGGCCAGGGTTTGCCTGCTGCAAACATAGCCGCCGCTGCCGACACAATCAGTTACCACCTGTTCACTGGTGTCACTTCTCGGGTTCCGCGGTTTTACAGCACATGACAGAATCGCCAGACCTCCGGCAGTTTACGCCCTACTTTCAACCCATTGTTGATGTCCTCACCGGCGAAATCGGTGGTTACGAGGCGCTCGCACGGCAACGCACGGAACACAATGAGGTAATCAGTGCCTGGCCGTTTTTCAGTGATAAAAGTGTCACCAATCAGCAAAAGCTGGCCGTTGACCGCCATGTAAGGTTCTCCGCCCTGTCAGTATTTGCCAGGCAGCATGGCAATGCCTTTCTCAGTATCAATATCTCACCCAGCCTGATGGAATCATCCGAGCAGGATATAGGCAGCGCAACGCTAACCATGATGGACGCCTTCGATATTGTTCCAAGCAAAGTCGTTGTTGAAATCATAGAATCTGAGGGCCAACGTGAGTCCATTCACCGTATTTGCAACCGCTTTCACCGTGCGGGCCTGCAAGTAGCCATCGACGATTTCGGCGCCGGCCACTCCCATATGGAGCGACTGTTCGACTTAAAGGCAGATCTTCTCAAGATCGATATGAACCTGTTTCGAGAGGCCGCTCGCGGTGGAATTCGCGCCGATTATTTGCAGGCACTGCGTTACGTCACTGAACGCAACAGTATTCGAGTGGTTTGTGAGGGTGTTGAAACGGAAGACGAATTCATGTTTGCCATGGATTGCGGCGCGCGTTATATCCAGGGCTTTCTGTTTTCGCCCGCCGTTGAGACACTCTTGCCGAAAAACACCTTCAGTGAACACGTGGCAGCTTTGCGTCGCAGATACTTGCAGCAGCGCTCTGAGCGGCTTACCCATGCAGCGCGTCACCGCGCCAACATAGAAGATGCCGTACTGACGCTGAAGGAGCAGATACTGGCGCAAGATTTGGATAGCATCGACGTTAAGCAACTTAGAAGTCTGGGCGTTTTTCGCTTCTTCGCCTGCACCACTCAGGGCGAACAAATATCCTCAAACTACAATCTGCTTGAAAAGTTGACTATCGATCGGCGCTTTTATGGTTACAACTGGAGCACGCGCCCCTATTTTGCCGAGCTGATCGCGCTGCGCGCGGCGCTGGCAGGTGATGACCACATTATCCAGTCATCGGCCTACAAAGATCAGGAGCGGCAACACCTTTGCCGTACGTACGGTATCGGTCTGGACGAAAACAGCCTACTGCTCATCGATATCAGTGAAGAAGATCTGCTGGCATACGTTGCCCAGCAACAGGACAATCCAATGCCATAAAAAAGGGCCGCTTGCGCGACCCTTTGACATCAACCAAGAAGCCTTCAGCCCTAAAGCTTAAAGACGCGCCGGGCATTATCACCCAGAAACTTTGGCCACACCTCGTCTTTGAATGGAACATTGGGCATATCTTTAAAGATACGGTCGAGCGACAGTCCCATTGGAAAGTAACCAGCATACATGATTTTGTCCGCGCCGCGGCTATTGGCAAAATTGATGATCTCTTCCGGATAGTGCTTGGGTGCAAAAGCACTGGTCATATAGTAAAGGTTCGGGTACTTGAGCATGAGCTTCCAAGCCAGCTTTTCCCAAGGCTCGGCACCGTGGCGCATAACAATCTTGAGTTCCGGGAAGAACCAGCATATTTCGTCCAGTAATTCGACCTTCTGTGGGGCCATGGGGAGACGTGGCCCCGGCACACCAATACACGGGCAGAATGGGATGTCGAGTTCAACCAGTTTGGCGTAGATCGGGTACCACTTGTTTTCGTTGTAAGGAACCTGAGGGCACAAACCCGATGCGAAAGCAGTCACCGCCTTGAGGCCATAATCCTTATAGAGGCGTTCTATTTTACGCACCTCTTCCATACCGTTATTCGGGTTAGCTTCATAGCTCGGGAAGAAACGCTCGGGAAAGCGCTCCAGGGCCTCTTTGGCAACCACATTGCTGTCGTCGATACCCAGCATAGCGCGCTCAATGCCGTGCTTGTCCATTTGCTCAATAGTATAGGCCACATAATCATCTTTGCCGCCAACTTGGGGGACATCCTTGAACATGTACTGAGCGGGGAACTTGAACATTTCCCGGCTTTCCTGATCCATCAGCAGAGGCTTCATAAAATCGTACCATTTGCTGTTGTCCTCGCCCGGGACACTGAGCATTAGGTCGATAATTTTGACATCGCTTGGCATTGGCATGGTGGCTTCCTCTTATTGACTGTTGCCGGCCCGGCAGGGGCTGCAGAATGAGACCATTCTGCGTAAAGTGCGAATGGGCCTCAATAGCAAACTACGTCAGATATACACGCAAATCCGGTCACGGACAGGGTATGAAAAAATCTAAGCTTTTGATTTTATTGAGGTCAGGCAGTGATGCCGGTTTCTACGATAGTGCGATTTCGGCCTTGATTCTTGGCGCGATACAAGGCCATGTCGGCCAGAATCATTAGGCCATCGAGCTCCTTCTGGTCGGTTTTGCCGACCACGCCGATGCTGACAGTAACCGGACGATCACTGCCGTCTGCCTTTTTGAAAAAATCTTCCTTGGATAGCGCTGTGCGCAAACGCTCAAGAATGCTGTAGGCCTGCATGGGTGTGGTATTGGGCAGGCACACCGCAAATTCCTCACCCCCGATGCGCCCCACAATATCGTGCAGGCGCAGGCTGCCCTTTAACATCATGCCGAAATGGCGCAGTACGTCATCGCCGGCGGCATGGCCGTAGGTGTCGTTGATTTCCTTGAAATGGTCAATATCCAGGATTGAAATTGCCATAGGCTCGCCTGAATTCTTGGCGATCTCAAACTCGGCAGTTGCCCGGTCAAAAAAGGCTCTGCGGTTCAAAAGGCCGGTCATATCGTCGCGGTAGGCCAAATCACGCAGCTCAGCCACATTGCGACTCAAATCCCGTGCATCGCTCTGAGTTCGCATCACATTGTTAATACGGGCTACCAGCGCGGTAAAACTAAACGGCTTAGTCACATAGTCATTGGCGCCGGACTCCAGACAGCGGGCCAGATTACTGTCTTCCGTGTTAGCGGTAAGAATGATGACTGGCAGGTCGCCATATTCGTCGCTGAGACGAATCTGCTGCAAGACCTGGTGTCCGTCCATCTCCGGCATACCGATATCGAGCAGCACCAAATCTGGTCGCTCCGAATCGATCAACTCCAAACCTTTGCGGCCACTGAGCGCAGTCAGCATCTCAAAGCCCTCATCCTCCAAACCATTTTTCAGGATATCAAGGTTATAAGGCGTATCATCGATGGCAAGTATCTTTGTCATAAAGCCCGATTATTAACTTCTCAAACTGCCTGCGGCCAAGTTAATGATTCTAGCAGGAAAATCTCTCAGTTGCGCCAAACTCGCTCAGTAAGCGACATCAAGCTTGCTATGATCCCAACTGACGATGCGCTCCGGCTTGATTCGGATCGCTGTTTTCTTATGTACCATGCTGCGGGTCGCCTCTACCAACATTTCTTCAGGGTAATCGCGGGTATTATTTCGCAGTAAAACTGACATGTGTAAATGGTGTACTTCTTCCGGGTCCCTGATCAGCTCAGCGCGACCATAGATGACCACCGCACAAAGTTCCTCATATTCGCTTCCACTTTCGAACAGCAGCGATATGCGGTCATCCCGTTCAAGATTCTTGACCTTCTGCGATTTGGTGAACGTCTCGAGGATGACGTCGCCCTCATCAATAGCAAACCAGAGCGTTGTCAGGTGTGGCCAGCCATCTTTCCCCTGAGTGGCTACCTGCACGTTTTTCTGAGAGGCAATGAATTCCCAGATTTCATCGTTGTTCATCCTGATCAGGTCGCGGCGTTTCATGAAATATCCCCGTGTTGCAGCTCTTGGTTAAGCGCTTCGCGCAGCTTTTCCGCCATTGCGGCAAGCTCATGGGCAACACCCATGCTTCTGCCGTGTATTTTCACCGCAGCGCCTTCTCGCTGGGGGATTAAATGCATATGGTAGTGGAATACCGTCTGACCTGCAGCAGCGCGGTTCAATTGGTGAATTCCCAAGCCCTCGCAGCCTGTCGTTTTTTCGATGGCCCGTGCCAGCGGCACTGACAATTCGGCCACGGCGGCAATATCAGCGGGCCGAGCCGTAAAAATATCGTCGCTGTGGCGCTTTGTGATAATCAAGCAATGCCCGGTACTGGCAGGAAACAAGTCGAGGAACACCAGAAGCTTATCGTTTTCATAAATACGATAGGCGTCCGCCTCGCCCGCTGCGATGCCGCAAAAGATGCAGGCAGGCATTGCTAGACTTCCATAGGCGCCGGATCTTTGCTGTGCTCGCGTGCGCTCCGAGCAGCAACCGTCGCATCCGTAACGGTATAGAGGTAAACCCCTTGCTCATTCAACTCGCGCTTGAGGCGCCCCGCCCTTAGCAAGAAATTTAAATGGGCGACCGCCTCACCCAGCGCCAGACTCATCTGTGAAGACCCAATCTTGCGAGAAAAAAGTACCGGCAGCATATCAACAGCGGTACGGGGTGTCAGACAAGCTTCCTCTACTGCCTGAAGGTGGTCATTGTGATGTTCTACCAGGTAGGCAAGACGCGCCTGCACACCGGTGAACGGTGTGTTATGTGCCGGGAAGACCAAGGTATCATCCGGCAGGTCGGCCTGAAAGCGAGCCAGAGAGTCGAACCAGTTCTGAAGAGGATTTGCATTAGGTTCAACCGGCATAACACTGATATTACTGGTTATTCTTGGGATAATCTGATCCCCTGAAAACAGCAGTTTATCGCGCTCATTAAACAGGCAGACATGTTCCGGGGAATGACCGCTTCCAATCATTATCTTCCATTCCCGCGTGCCAATCGAAAGTGTATCGCCCTCTTGCAGACGGTTATAGGCCAAGGGAATGGGCTCAATAATGGAACCGAAGCCGCGAAACTTGGCGCGCATTTTGTCGAGATACTCAGTGGTTAGCCCCGCTTGGTGATAATAATTGCGCGTCGTCCACGCCAGGGTGTCATCGGACATAGACGAAAAAGCCCGCGCGTTGTAGTACTCACCAAAGCTCATATAAAGCGGTACGCGCCATTTGTCGCACAACCAGCCCGCCTGACCGACATGGTCAGGGTGCATATGGGTAACAATAACGCCCTTCACAGGCTGTGCTGCCATTTTTCCGGCAAACAGCTTTTGCCAAGCCTCTTGGGTGGAGTCCAGGCCCATGCCCGTATCTATAATCCACCAGCCATCATCATCGTCCAGCACATAGAGGTTGATATGGTCCAGAGCCATCGGCAGGCTCATACGCAACCAGTAAATACCGTCGGCCACTTCCAGCCAGTCGCCTGCTACCGGGACATTATCAAAGGGATAGTGCAAAGCGCTCATGCGAGTCCTGTCATCACTTGGTGGTTGGCCGAACAGCTTCTATCAGGCAAGTTCGGCTGGGAATTGTAACTGCGGCACTCGATCAGGCCAGTTTGAGGGGCAATTCGCGCAAACGCTGACCAGTAGCCGCAAAAACCGCATTCGCCAGAGCTGGCGCAAGCGGCGGCAATCCCGGCTCACCAACCCCCGTTGGCGCATCCTCGGATGGCGCTATATGCACCTCAATATCCGGCGTTTCGGCGAGTGTCAGCAAGGGGTAGTCATGGAAATTGCTCTGCATGACCCGACCATCTTCCAAGCTAATTTTGCCCTTGAGCGCCGCCGTCAAGCCGAAAATTATCGCGCTTTCCATCTGTGCTCGCACCACGTCGGGGTTGACTGCCAAACCGCAGTGAACGACACACACCACCTTGTGTACGCGAATGTTGCCGTTCTCAACCGAGGCGTTAACGACTTGGGCAACCGAGCTATGGAAGGCATCGTGGGCGGCAACGCCCTGAAATTGTCCGGCCGGCGCTTTGCCCCAGGCTTTCTCGGCCACAAGCTTGAGCACCTGATAGCGGTTGGACTCCACAGGCATATGCTGCAGACGAAACGCAACCGGGTCCTGGCCGACCTTGTGCGCCAGTTCGTCCATAAAACTTTCCGTGAAGAAGGCATTTTGAGAATGGCCGACCGAACGCCAGAATCCTACCGGAATCGGGGTTTCGTCTCGCACGGTGTCCATTTTGATGTAGGGAAATTGATAATTGGTATCTCCCAGCCCCTCGGTCATGGAGGTATCAAAATGCTTGGCCATGCCAGCCAGGGATCGAGGAATGGCCGGGGGAAGCCATTCAGGCATGGCAGCCTCGGCATACATGGGCATTAACTGGCCCATAATACTAGGCACAACAGTCTTGCCGGAAAAGCTTGTAACACGCCCATTGTCGATCGTGGCAGCCAGGCGCGCCGTCGCCGCGGGACGGTAGTAATCATGCTGAACATCGTCTTCCCGACTCCACACGAGCTTAACCGGTTTGCCAACCTGTTTGGCAACCATGGCGGCCTCGACGATGTAATCCGGCACCAGTCTGCGCCCAAAACCGCCACCGAGCATCTGATTGTGCACAACAACCTGCTCTCGAGGCCGATCAATCGCAGCGGCAACAACGCCTATCACCGTGTCGGGAACCTGACTACCGGTCCAGATTTCAACCTTGTCACTGTCCACACGCACCAGCGCATTTGGCGGCTCCATTGGGCTGTGAGACAACATCGGCACACGATAAACAACTTCCACGCTTTCACCGGTCGCCGCATCAGCCTCGCCGGTTTCAGCAACATTGCGACCTTCTTCCAGCAAAAGTTCATCGTGACGCTGACGCAGCCCAGCATCATCGAGACCGGCCAGCGGCCCCTTATCCCACTCAATCTGCAAAGCATCAGCAGCCTTGCGCGCAGGCCAGTACCCGCTCGCGACGACCGCTACACCGCCGTTGACGGGAATAATGGCTTGCACGCCCTTAATGGCTTTTGCCGCAGTATCATCAAACTGCTTCATGCGTCCGCCCAGATGGGGACAGCGGCGCATCACGGCAGTCACCGCGCCAGGCTGCTGGCAATCAATACCGAAGGTCGCTGTGCCGGTGACCTTGGCGACGGCGTCTAGTCGCGTCGACTCACGTCCAATCTGCTGGAATTCAGAAGGCTTTTTAAGAGGCGCATCTTCGGGGGGCTCAATACTTCGGGCCGTTTCAATCAAGGCGGCGAACCCAGTCGCATTCCCATCCGTACTGACTACCTGTGCATTTTCAATGCGCAGATCAGATGTCGGCACCTGCAAGTACTGAGCACCAGCGCGCCGCATCCATTCCCGCAAATTGGCTGCGGCCTGGCGCAAGGGAACAAAATTATTCCGCAAGGAAACACTGCCCCCCGTCATCATCATTCCAAACTCAGGATCTCTGAACTCCGGTAAATAATAGGCGTGTTCTACGATAATCGTGTCGGCAGGCATAGACAGCTCTTCCGCGACGAGGGTGGTCAAACCGGTGTAGACACCCTGCCCCATTTCTGCACGTGGAAGCTGAAATACCACGTGGCCATCGGGGCGCACTTGAAGGTAAGCGTTTGCCCTCAGATCCGCCGGGTTTGCGCCCGGGTACGCGGTCTGGCCGCCGCAACCTGTGAGTGTCAGCCCGATTGCGATGCCGCCACCAACTGCAGCACCTGTTTTAAAGAATTCTCGACGACTCAGGCTCACGACAACTGCTCCTTGGGGTCAAAATAAGCGACAACAGCCTGTTCTTGCATGATCTCTGCAGCGCGCTTGACCGCCTTGCGAATGCGAGGGTATGTACCACAGCGGCAAATATTACTCATTGCCGCATCTATCTCTCCATCATCGGGTGAGGCATTACGCTCGAGCAAGGCAACTGCCGCCATAATCTGGCCGGACTGGCAGTATCCGCACTGCGGTACGTTTTCTTCCAGCCACACTTGCTGCACCGGATGCAGCTGTTCCAAGGATTCAGCCACACCCTCGATAGTGCGTATTTGCTTGCCTGCAGCAAGGCTAACGGGGTAGCTACAGCTGCGAATAGGCTGACCATCGAGGTGAACGGTACAGGCGCCACAGAGGCCCTTACCACAGCCAAACTTAGTACCTGTCAGTAGCAGTTCTTCTCGAATGACCCACAGCAAGGGGGTATCGCCTTCGACATCAAGCCGCTGCGCGCGACCATTCAACGTAAATTCAATAACAGACATAGGTGTATCCAAAACAACCTTCGTTAACGAGTCCGAGTTGAGCGAGTCCCGACTCTCAATTGCGCAATGGTAGCGACTTTTGCCGCCCATTCAGAGCGTTGCAGCCCTTACCATTTGTCCTTTTAATGGTACCGGCCCTCAACAGTGAATGATACGCTGATGGCAGGGAAAGCGACCACTTTCGCGAAAAATTGCTGCGAATGCGCGCTGAATTAAACCAGAGGGAATCCAGTAGTCTCGACGCCGGTGCTCCCGTACAGCTCGACCAAAGCCGTGTGGGCCGTCTATCCAGAATGGCTGCTTTGCAGGCGCAGGTCATCTCGCAGGAAACTGACCGTCGGCGCCAACAGCAACTCCGCGCCATAGCCATCGCGCTCAAAGCGATTGACGAAGGCCGCTACAGCATCGGCGAAGACTGCGCCGGCACAGCTTGAGGCTGCCCCAACCGCAAGACTCTGCGTATCCTGTGCCGAAAAAAGCGAGTAGTATTCATGTACTGAGACCGGTGCTTTGAGACTGGTCTCATTTTCCCTCTGGACGAAGTGAGCACGTCATGAGTCTGTCCGCCATCATAAATTTTTTACAGTATCCCCTCATCGATCTTGGCAAGGGGCCGGTAACGCTGGCATCCATTCTGGCAGGCATCGCCGTAGTCGTAGCTTCGCTCTATATAGCGCGACTGCTGAAACAAAGCGTCCACACGCTTAATCGCGGTCGCTACGCACTGACTCCTAGCTCTATTTATACTCTTGAACGCTTTGCTCACTACTTCGTATTGATCGTTGGGGTAGTCATTGGCCTATCGGTCATGGGGGTAGATTTTGGCAAACTTGCCCTGATCATATCCGCCCTTTCGGTGGGCATCGGTTTTGGGCTACAGGCTATCGTCAGTAATTTTGTGTCGGGCTTGATTATCCTCCTAGAGCGCTCGCTCAAGGTCGGCGATTTTGTGCAACTCGACAGCGGCGTTATGGGGGTGGTTTCTGAAATCCGCGTTCGCGCAACGGTGATCACAACCGTTGAAAATTCAGAAATTCTTGTGCCGAATTCCGAGTTCGTCAACGGCAAGGTGACGAACTATACCCACACTGACAATATCTCCCGTCAGCGCGTGCCCTTCGGAGTGGCCTATGGCACTGACAAGCAGCTGATGACCCGCTGCGTCCTTGAAGCCGCACTGGCACAGGAGATCACCCTAGCCGACACCGAGCAGAGGCAACCACAAGTGGTTATGAAGGCCTTCGGCGATTCCAGCCTGGATTTTGAATTGCTGGTCTGGACCAAGCCGGAATATTCAGCGCGCCCCGGTTTCGTCAGAGGCACCTATTTAAATGCCATTGACGACGCATTTCGGGCCGCCAACATCACCGTTCCCTTTCCGCAACGAGACCTGCACTACATTTCGGATCAGCGCGAGCGAAAAACAGATTAAGACTGCGGCGCCCAGATTGCTTTGGGCAGCGTGACCTCAAAGGTAGCGCCCCCGCGCTCATAACGCTGAGAGCTGAAATACAGGCGCGAACCGTCGGGACTGAAATCCGGCCCACAAATTTCTGACCCTGAATGATGAATTTCCAGCAAGGCTGACGCACCAGCATTTGGCTCCACCACCATTAGCCGGGAAAACTCACGCTTGGGCGGGTCTTCAGCAACCAGAATGTCCCCCCAGGGGCTGACACAGAGGTTGTCCACACTATCAATAGGCAACTCAAGCTTTTCATTGTCAAAGATCAGCTCCACCAGCTGATTCGCAACATCCAGAACCCATATCCTGTTGTCGATTTTTGTTGTCCAGAACACCAGTGCATCTACAGGCTTCGCGGCCTCTGTGGGGCGCAACTGCTCGGAAATCGCAGCGGGTGGGCGATAGAGCCAGAGCCCCTCACCGCCAGCAAACACAGTTCCAGGCACGGTTTTTCCCGAGGATCGCAAGCCGGCTCTGACTTTATCCTGACGCTGATCTACCTGAGAGACAGGTGCCCATGCCACGTTCAATCGAGCTTGTACCAAAGCATCAGCAGCCGGGTAGCAGTCATTGTCAAAGCCCCGAATATTCATCACTTCAAGAATGCCACTTTCCAGCGCCATTCTTCCGCTATGGTCAACATCCTCTGGGGCCGCAGTCCAGCGGTAGAACCGACCATCCGCAATATCTTCCGTGAGATACACGACCTGTCTGCGATCGTCGACTGCCACCGCTTCATGGGCAAACCGGCCGAGACTCGGCTTGGCTGCGCCCTGCCCCTGCACGAAGGGATCACACTCCCAGCACAATCCGTCTTTGG
>JBFKDP010000111.1:0-11409 GCA_041619575.1 Litorivivens sp. | reverse complement strand
TGCGGAATAACTTCAGCACCTTGATCAGCCAGGGCGTCGATTCCTTTATGGTCATCAGCGTCACCTTCGGCGCGGTATATCTGGCCGGAGGTCTCACTCTGGAGCAGATGTTGGTACTGATGGGCAGCATTTATTTATTCAAGTTTTGTGCGGCCTTGCTCGATACGATTCCGCTGTATGTTGCCGTGCACTATTTGCAGCGGTATTTGCAGGTTGGGGAATAAGGCAGGGAGACGCAACAGCGGGTGCGGCTACGCCGCACGATGTTGCGACAACGGCGAAGCCGCAAGTGTTTTGCGTCCGACGTCTGACATCAGGCCATCCGTCGATCCACGCGCGATATTAGGCGCCTAGCGTTTCCCATCTCCCGTCAAGCGTCTCACTCAACTCTCGATCTGCCCAAGATTCGCATGCAAAACCGCACCGTTGATCACCGGCTGCTGGGATGCAAACCATAAGGTATCTGCAATTTCCTGCGGCCGAATCAGTCGCCCCTGAGTTACACCACCAGCAATAGCGGCGAGGATGTCTTCATCCTGCCCCACGTGTTCGCGCAGCATCTCTGTGTCGGTAAAGCCCGGACAAATACAGGCTGTATGAACGCCGCTGCCCGCCAGATCCTGACAGGTTGAACGCATCAAGCCCACAACGGCGTGTTTGGAGGTCACATAGGAGCAACTGCCGGCAACGGCTTTTTCACTCAGCGTCGAGCCGACATACAGTATCGAGGAACTTGGTTTCATACTCGGCAAAAGCAACTGATTCAGCTGCACGGCAGCGATAACATTCAGCTGCAAAACCTGTTGCAGGCTGGTGGCAGCAAGGTTACCAACGGTGTCCTTTTTCAGCACCGCCGCGTTGTGAATAATGCAGATACTGCCAGCATCACCCACTTCTGCCAAGAGAGCATCAGCAACAGTTTCGGGCCACTGCACATTGCCCATATCAACCGGAAGGTGGACGCTGTCAGCCAGCGATAGGGCTGACCGCGACAGGTTAATGACCTTGTAGCCCTGCTCACTAAATGTCGCGGCAGTTGCGCGGCCTATGCCCTTGCTGCCACCGGTTATTACCAGTACTTTATTCATTGATTTGATCCTGCTTCCAACTGGCCGATCCGGATTGACCCGGACCGGAAGATACTTTCATCACAAGCCTGCGTACACCGTTGCCGTTGATAAATTCGGCATCCTCCAACAAGCGTTCTAATAGCAAGCGAGCAAACTCCTCCACCGTTGTGTTACGAATGGGTAGCACCAGTGTGTCGGAGACGGGAAAAGACAGGCTTTCATTGTTAAAACGGACCGAATAAAAGTCATCCTTTTGTTCAATTCTGAGATAGGGGGAATCGGCTGGCAGAATCATGAATTCGTCGTATTCGGCGACCAGCGCGCGCAGCCTTTGCTTGATTTCAACGTAGCTGAAGCAGAGGCCATTGGGCCCCACTTCAGCGGTAATATCGAGTGATACTTTAAAATTATGCCCGTGCAGGCGCTCGCGCTCGGTGGCAGAAAAAATCGTGAAGTGAGCGGCAGAAAACTTCAGATCTTCCTTGCTGATTTCGATGGTCGTCAGCGTATCAATGGGCATGAATATTCCGGTTCCGTGACTTGGTCAAAGCAGCGCTCACGTTAATGGCTGCTGCGGCAAAATGCAAAAGTGTAGTCGCGGTTCAAAAAACTCCGCTGCCACATGAACAGCAGATTACAAATTCCCACGGCCTCTAGCGCTGGTGCACCGCTATGCTAGGCTCAGATTGCGCGAATGTAATCTCGCCAAACCATAATCATAATGCAGAATGCCGTCTGGCATGTAATCTGGACGACGAGAGAGAGAAGCTATGACAAACCCCCAAGGCCCACAGGGCAACCCCGGTGATATCCTCAATTGGCCCATGCTCAAGCTCAAGTACCGCACTGACCCCAAAAAGCTGGCTGCGCTACTGCCACCAGGAATAACGCTAGGGAAGGATCCCATCGTAACGATCACAATCTATAACTTTCCCGTTCAGAATGAACCCGAGCTGGGCTATGTGCTCAACGTCGCAGCCGACTATAACGGCGTTCCCGGCGACTACACCATTGCCCTGGGCATAGATCAGGAAGCGCCTTTATTCCTTTGTCAGGAGCTCTGGGGACAACCCAAATACCCGGTTGAAACTCATTACTACCGCCTGATGGATCACGTAGAAGCCAAGGTCATTCACCAGGGCACGACTTTCATTGAATTTTCCGGTGACGTAGTTGAAACACTCGCCAACCCGGAAGATCACGAGGAGCACGAGTGGTGGATCAAGTGCATCCGTTCGGTTGACATGCAACCGGAAACCTACGACTTCCCGCCACATGTTGTTGACGTTCATACCAAGTACGGCACGGCCTTCCTGCAGGAATTAAAGGGCGACATTATTCTGCGTGACAGCGCCTGGGATCCGATTGCCAGCAAACTGCCCATGCTGGAGCAGATTTCGGCCCGTCTGTGGACGCCTATCTTCAAAGACCGCAGCATCACCAAAGCCGGTCAACTGGATGGGAAGGCTTACTGGCCCTTTGCTGATACCATCAGTGGAACACGATGGATTGGTGAAGGCGGTGCGCCAAAGAAAGGTTGATTGGACGTGGGAGATGCGTAAAGCGGGAGACGCTGAATAAGGCGTGTGGGTCTTTGGGTCGAACGTCTGACGCACAAGACTTGCGGCTTCGCCGCTCTCGCAGCATCGTGCGGCTTCGGCCGCACCCACTTTTCGTCCGGACGCTCAATTCAGGCGCAGGTCTAACAGCTTGCTAGCTGCTTCCGTCCAGCTGCCCCTTCAACCGTGCGCATCACTCATATCCGGCACAAACATTTCCATACCCTCGGGGCACGACACACAGCCCTCATCCCAAAATGCCCGCGCTCGCTGAATCTTGCCCTCATCATTAATTTCAAAGTGGTCCGTCACCAGTAAGTCCAGACCTTTGTTTTCCGCCGGGATGCGGACCTGCATAGTGAAACGCAGAATGCCCTCATTGGCGCAGGCAATCTTCTGGTGGGGAACAGGTGTTAGTTGGCGACCGCCTTCAGCAGGATGGGCAAAATCCCAGAACTGGGCAATGCCCTCGTGGCCGACAAAGGCCGGAGTACCCACCGGATCTTCCCAGCTGGCGTCCTCAGCAAATAGCGAAAGGAGCAGGTCCTTGTCGTGGCTTGCCCAAGCCTTACAATAATTGTCGATAACCTCTCGCACCTGATCGGGTGTTGCCGCCATAGCTACTCTCCTTGTTATTGGTATTAAGCGGATTGTAGATCAGCTCGCAGCGACAGCGCCTACCCCGAAGCGATGAGGTCCTGTTCGGTATTGCGCAGCAGTTTTTTGGGGCCACTGCGACGCTCATATTTTTTCGCGGGCGTATTGACCACGTCAAGCAGGGCTCCGGCCTCGCAGGCAGCCTTGCGGCGCTCATCACTGACCGGTTCGTAAAGTGTGTTGCGTTGCACGGGCTCGCGCTGCATGGCGCGAATCAGGGCATCCATTTCCTGGGGTGAGGTTTCCTGACCGTGGCTGGCACCCGCCGCACGGGTAATGGTTTCGTTCATCAGCGTGCCGCCTACGTCATTGACGCCGGCATTGAGACAGGCTTCAACACCACGGTGCCCGAGTTTGACCCAGGAGGCCTGAATATTATCGATCAAACCGTTGAATACGAGCCTCGCCACCGCATGCATCAGCACCGATTCCCGAAAGGTGGGCCCCCGGCGAGCTTTGCCTTTCAGATAGACTGGCGCTTCTGAGGCAACGAAGGACAGGGGCACAAATTCGGTAAAGCCCCCGGTTCGCACCTGCAGAGTACGCACTCGCAGCAAATGCCGGGCCCAGTGCTGCAAGCCCTCAACGTGCCCGAACATGATGGTTGCCGTCGTGCGGTAGCCCGCCTGATGTGCCGACTCCATCACCGACAGCCACTGCTGCGTATTGATTTTGTCCGGGCAGATTATGGCTCGAACTTCATCATCCAGAATTTCTGCCGCCGTTCCGGGTAAGGTATCCAGCCCCGCCACTTTAAGCTGGGCCAGGAACTCAGGCACCGACATGCCGAGTGTTTCAGCCCCCTGCCAAACTTCCAGCGGCGAAAAGGCATGGATATGCATATCAGGCGTAGCTGCCTTCACCGTTTCGACAATATTCAGGTAGGTTTGCCCCGTGTACTCCGGGTGGATCCCGCCTTGCATGCAGACTTCAGTTGCGCCGCGCTGCCAGGCTTCCTGACAGCGCCGACTGATTTCTTCCTGACTCAGGTCATAGGGCCGCCCACGCAAATTTTCACTGAGCTTGCCCTTGGAAAAGGCGCAGAACTGGCACTTGAAATAACAGATATTGGTGTAGTTGATATTGCGGTTAACGACGTAACTGACCCGGTTGCCACACGTATTCTGACGCAGCTGGTCCGCCGCCCGACACACCGCCGAAAAATCCGGTCCGCGACTTTGAAAGAGGCGGATCACATCCGTCTCTGCCAAGGCTTCGCCTGCAGCAGCACGCGCCAGAATGCCCTTGACGTCGGCCGACACCTTGCCGTCTTCCACGTCGGCATTCAGCCAGTGGACATCAGCGTCGGGCAGCTCGCCATGTTGGCCGGTATACCAATCATCCGTACGTGGAAAACCTTCAGCGTCGATCGTCGCGAGAATACGGGTATGCAAGGCATCGTCCAGCCAACGAGTATGATCACTGGCGTAGGCAGGGTAAATTGTCAGCCGCTCCTGCAAAAATTTTCCGGCCACGGCCGTCTCGCGGGTCAGCTCTTCCAGATGGGGCCAAGGCGCTTCCGGATTAACAAAATCCGGCGTCAGTGGTGACACGCCGCCCCAGTCATTAATACCGGCGCCGACGATCTGTTCGAGTACGCCAGGGCTGAGATTGGGTGGTGCCTGAATGCTCATCTGCGGGCCAAAAATTAATCGGCACACGGCAATGGTCCACAGCAGTTCTGCTAGATCCGGCTCGGGTGCCTTGGCCATTTTGGTCTCGGCCTTGGCGCGAAAATTCTGCACGATCACTTCCTGCAAATGACCATAGTCTTCATGCACATCACGCAAGGCTAACAGGGATTCAATCCGTTCTTTGCGGGTCTCGCCGATACCAATCAGTATTCCCGAGGTAAACGGCACCCGGGCCTCACCGGCCAAACGCAGGGTCTGCAGGCGAACCGCAGGATCTTTGTCAGGTGAGCCGTAGTGCGGCATACCTTTCTCGGTCAGCCGCTCGGCTGCCGATTCGAGCATGATGCCCATCGACGCCGACACCGGTCGCAGCATAGCGATCTCTTCTGCCGTCATGCAGCCCGCATTGATATGAGGCAATAAAGAAGTCTCTTCCAGAATTCGCTTGGCGACATGGGCGACATACTCAAGCGTTGTCGCAAAGCCCATCTCGGCCAGCGCTTCCCGCGCTGCCTTGTACCGCAATTCCGGCTTTTCGCCCAGGGTCAGCAAAGCTTCCTTGCAGCCCATGGCTTCACCCGCTTTGACGGAGTCCAAGACCTCGTCCACAGACATGTAGGGTGAATCGATACGCTTGGGGGTTTTGGCGAAAGTGCAGTAGTGACAGACATCCCGACACAGATGCGTCAGTGGAATAAAGACCTTGCGTGAGTAGGTCACGACATTACGGTAGGCACTGTCACGCTGGCTGGCCGCAATGCTCAACAATTCCTCGTAGTGCTCATCGCCCAGTTCCGCGAGGGATAAAGCCTCAGCTTCATCCAGGCGCTGATGCCGACGCGCCTTTGCCGCTACCGTCTGCCAATTACTCATGACTCTCTTACCACTTCCATTTTGACAAATGCGCTATTGGCCTCGCCTGCAGTCAGCGCCTTGATGCGCTGATCGAGCCGGTTTTCACGCAAATATTGCAGTGTTTTGGGCGCACGTTTGCCCCAGTCGCGACTCAGCAATTCGGCCAGATCTGCACCGTCATCCATATCGCGACTCAAACCCTGCAACTCCATCACTTCAACAAGCATGTGTTTCCTCTGGGCCTGCGCCCGGTGCCGGTCACAGGATTCGGAGCCGTAATCAAATTCAAGCATACCCGGGGGGCTGCACAACACGACGTTGGACCCGTCACATTGACGATCCGTCACGATGCTCACTTTTTGAGGGTGGGCCAACGCTGTGTGGCTGGTGATAAACAGTTCCCACTCATCAAGCGATGCCAGGGGCAAGTCACCATGAACCACCATCACGCTTTCCACCTGTCCGACGACAGAGCGCACAGCGCTGTTGACCACAGGATTTAGACCGGGGCCATCAAAGGCCTTTTCACTCCAGCATTCGATGTCGTAATGTTCTGCCAGCAATTTCGCCGTCGGATCGTCCGACAACAGAATGATGCGCTCCAAGCTCGTCAGCGCGGTCAATATATCAAGCACGTCCTCAACCATCGCCTGAAACAGACAGCGGCGTTCAGACGGACTTAAAAAGCCAGAAAGACGCTGTTTGGCCTGAACGAAATCTTTGAGGGGAATAAAGGTCCACATGCTGAGTCACACTAGATTAGCTGCTGGCTAAAGTCGAGCACATCTACGGCCAGCTTGCGCTTGCTGGCCAACGAGCTCATCAGGGTCGGAACCACCCGGGTAGGCACCGGCAGCGACGGCGCCAGATCCCTGTCCACAATATCAATCACGAATCCATCCAACAGACTGTCGTACCAGGTCGCAACCGCGTCGGCACTGACAGGCATTGACAGTTCTTCCATCATTTTGGCCGCAGGCCCTTTCACTGCCAGCCCACCAACGATGGGGGACACGGCAATGACTGGCGCAGCACTGTGCATCATCGCCTCTCTCACACCCTCTAGTTGGAGTATCGGATCGACGCTGACAAAGGGGTTGGACGGACATATAACAATTGCCGCCAGCGTTTCGTCGGCGAGCCATGCCATCAGTTCCTGCGCTGGCTTGGCTTCTTCAATGCCATCAAACCGGAAGCCCCGAACTTTGGGCTCGCACTGTTCGCGCACAAAGTAGCTTTGAAAGCCCAACTCGCCCTTAACTGTATCCACCAGCGTCCGCACCGGGTCATCGCTCATGGGTACAAGCCGGTGCGCGACTCCTGACGCAGTGCACAGTAAACGGCTTACCTCGCTCAGGCTGTGACCATCACGTAATAATTGGCTGCGCCAAAGGTGTGTCGCCAGATCTTTGTCACCCAATCTGAACCAGGTATCGCCACCCAGTGCTGCAAGCGCGTCCATTGCCTGCCAGCTTTCGCCGGCCAGGCCCCAGCCACGCTCACTATCATTCTTGTCGGCCAGCGCATACATGACTGAATCGAGGTCGGGTGAAATCGACAGTCCCAAATGACAAAAGTCATCGGCGGTATTGGCGACAACCAGTAATTGTTCCGGCGACAGCACCTCCGCCAAACCGCGCGCGAGTTTTGCCCCGCCAACGCCACCGGTAAGCGCTATCACTTTGCCGTCGAACTGGGCCATCAGCGAAACAGATCCTCGGCCTTCGGCCGAATCAGGGTTTCGCAGCCCTGTTCGGAGGGCCGCAATTGGGCTCCGCGAATCAACACGACAGGGGCGCCCTCGTCAGCCTGCCCCATCAAAAACGAGGCGGCCGCTGCCAGTTCATCGGCAACGCCAATCTGCGTTATTTCCAGCGGTCGACCGAAAAGATCATTATCGCCTATGCGACTCACCAGCGCTTCAAAGCCGGCACTGCCCAGGGCAAAGCCGCAGGTACCATTGCGCCAGGCACGACCGGCGCTGTCATTGATAATGATATTGATATCCAGACCGAGACGCTCTTTGAGTGCCCTGCGCAAATGGCGCGCCGAGGCATTGGAATCCTCAGGCAGCAACAAAACCCGCGGATTGTCGGAATCCGAGGCAATATTGGATGCATCGATGCCTGCATTGGCATGAACATAGCCCTCGCGATGCTCTACGATGATAGCGCCGCGACGCTTGCGCACCACTTCTTTAGATTCGCGCAGAATAAGTTCAACCTGCCGCGGATCCTTGTCGGTTTCCGCCGCCAGTTCAATGGCTGCCGCGCTGGGGCTAACCTCGTGTATGTAGGCGTAGCGGTCTTCAGCTTTTGACACAATTTTCTGCGCCAACACCAGTACATCCGAATTTTTCAGCGTCAGGCCTGCCTTTTCGGTACTGGCAATAATCAGTGTGGCGAGGTCGTCGCCGGGTTCTACCAGAGGAAAGTCTGGTAGAACCGTCAGTTGCAGCGAAGCTGTCACTCGGGCAAGCCTGTCAGTTTGATGCCGGCGTGGCACTTGTATTGCTTGTTCACAAAAATCAGAACGGACGTCATGGCTTCAACCGCCGCCGCATTGGCGATGCTGCCAGCGTGAAAGCCGCGCATTCCCGCCGCTTCTACCAGCTCAATAACCTGGGCGCGCGCGTCTTTCTTGTCGCCACAAACCAGCACATCACAATCCAGGCCCTGGCCTTCTTGCAGGTGGTGAGCCGCCACATTCTGAAAGGCCGATACAACCTGAACCTCTTCACCCAGCAATTCCTGAGCAATCTGGCCAGCAGACCCCTGTTCCGGCAACTGTACGCGCGCCACTTTAGGCGGCACCAGCGGCACGGTCACATCAATCAGAATTTTGCCTTGCAGGGCGGGTTTTACCAGCTCCAGCGTGCTTGCGTGATGACCAAAAGGAACGGTCATCGCAACGATGTCTGCCGCCTCGGCAGCGGCCAGGTTTTCCATGGCTTCAACCGTAACAGCACTGACGCCGCGCTCCTGCATTACCGCCTTTAGATCACTCACAGCAGCATCAGCCTTCTCCTGTGTGCGCGAGCCAATAATGACCCGGTAACCCGCCTGTGCCCAACGACGCGCCAGACCAGTACCCAGATCACCTGTACCACCCAAGATGGCTAAAACCGGTTTCATATTGCTCATTCTTTTGCCTCACCTTTATGTAAGTAACGCCCGCTTTCAGGCGATTGGGCAGGTAGCGATCGTTCAATCCGTCAAATACAGCGCCTGCCAAGTCAGCGCAGCATTCTCTCAGAAGCGACCAGCCGCATCCAGCGCCCAAATGGGCGAGCTGACCGCATTAGACATACGCCTGCCCCATTTGGACGATGCCCGGAACGCCCAATTCGAGCGTGGATGGGTATAATAGCGCCCCGCACAAACATCCAATAAAGACAGACAGCAACGGCCAAAGAGCCAGCAAGAGGGTTACATGGAAAATCGTCTCGACTTCACAGGTAAGGTCGTCATTGTCACCGGCGGCGGCAAGGGCGTTGGCAAAGGTATCAGCGAGCGCTTTCTTGAAGCGGGCGCCAAGGTTGTAATTTGCGGACGCAGCGAGCCGGAAGCACTACCGAACTTTGGTGAACACAAGGCCGACTTTCGCAGTTGCGACGTCAAGGATTTTGACCAGATACAGAGCTTTGTGAATGCGGTAGCCGCTGATTATGGCCGTATTGATGTGCTGGTAAACAATGCGGGTGGCGCACCAAGCGCCGACGCTGCCACCGCGTCCCCGCGCTTTTCAGAATCCATCATTCGCCTCAATCTGCTGGCCCCGTTGAACTTCTCTCAGTGCGTGAATGCGGTGATGCAAAAGCAGGAAGGCGGCGGCTCTATCGTCAACATCGCCAGCGTTTCCGCCGTTCGCCCATCTCCGCTGACGGCTGCCTACGGCGCGGCTAAAGCAGGGCTGGTCAATTTGTGTACATCACTGGCCGTTGAGTGGGCACCCAAGGTCAGAGTAAACGCCATAATTGCCGGTCTGATCCGCACCGAACAAGCGCACCTGCACTACGGCGACGAGGAAGGTATAGCAGCCGTTGGCGCCACCATCCCACTGGGGCGCATGGCTGTACCGGAAGATATTGGCGACGCCTGCCTGTTCTTGGGCAGTTCGCTGTCATCCTATGTGAGTGGTTCTACAGTGACAGTGCACGGTGGCGGCGAGAAACCGGCATTTTTGGATGCCGCCAATACCTAAAGCATAAAACGGGAGATACCCGAAGGGAGGCGCTTAGCGCCTAATTATGAATCTGGGACTTAGGCAAGACGTCTGACACAACACCGTTTGCGCCAGACGCCTCCCCCTAGCCAGCATTTAAGCCGTCAAAATTTTCAGGCTGTTGGTGCACCCGCCAACCCCCGCTGTATCGCCGTGGCTGACCAACACGGTATCTCCTGTTTCAAGTAAGCCCTGCCCTCGCAAGTGCTCTATAACGCCGGGCACCAGCTCATCCTTGGCGAAACGACTGGTATCGAAATAAACCGGTAGTACCCCCCGATAGAGGCACACACGGTTGCAGGTTGTCTGATGGCTGCTGACCGCGATAATTGGCAGGCCAGAGCTGATCCTCGACATCAGCAAGGGCGTTCGCCCGGATTCAGTCAGGGCGACCAGCGCCTTCACACCCTGCAGGTGATTGGCGGTATACATCGCCCCCATCGCAATAGCTTCTTCGACATTGGTGAACTCCCGATCCATCCGGTGTCCGCTGCGCTGAATCGAGGGGGATTGTTCGGCCCCGACGCAGGTGTCCGCCATGGCCGCGACCGTTTCAACCGGATATTCGCCGGCAGCAGTTTCCGCGGACAGCATCACAGCATCGGTGCCATCAAGCACCGCATTGGCTACGTCAAACACTTCAGCGCGCGTGGGCAAGGGATTGGAAATCATCGACTCCATCATCTGAGTCGCGGTGATAACGACGCGGTTTAGTTGGCGCGCGCGCTTGATCATGTGCTTTTGATAGGCGATCAGGTTCGCATCACCGATCTCAACCCCCAGATCGCCCCGCGCGACCATAATCCCGTCACAGGACTCGATGAGAGCATCCAGAGTCGCATCATCTGCCACTGCCTCGGCGCGTTCGACTTTGCCAATAACATGGGCAATGCACCCGGCTTTATCCAACTCACTGCGCGCATACTCAATATCCGCGGCGCCGCTGGGAAAGGAAATCGCAACATAGTCGAGGGCCAGCGCTGCAACCGTTTTCACATCCTCAAGATCTTTCGCTGTCAGTGCCGGCGCAGTCAGCCCCCCGCCCATGCGGTTAATGCCCTTGCGGGATTTCAGCTTGCCGGAGCTATGCGAGACAGTCGTGACCTGGCAACCCTTTACATTCTCTACCACGAGGCGGAATCGGCCATCATCCAACAGGAGCGTATCGCCGGCACTGACACTTTCAGGCAGCGGGGCGTAATCCACACCTATGTGGCCGCCATCGCCCTCGCCATCTTTTAATGCCGTATCCAGCACCAGCGACTGCCCTTTCTTGAGGTCTATGGCATCGCCGGGCAACTTGCGCAGCCGGATTTTCGGTCCCTGCAAATCGCCCAGCAGTGCAACGTGACAACCCCTCGCGGCCGCCAATTCGCGAATACGGTGGGCTCGTTGACTTTGCTCATCAGC